>CAJASG010000087.1 GCA_903944555.1 uncultured beta proteobacterium | reverse complement strand
TTCAATCGGTTGGTATTTTCCGTGGTTTTACCGCCATCGGTATGCCTCGGCCGAAATGTGACGTTAGGCTACCAAGGCCTTTCGATTGTTATTCACAGGAGGGCTGTGATTGGGAACAATGTGGTGATTTCCCCTGGGGTGGTTATTGGAGGGCGCTCGGAACATTACGAGGTGCCAATCATTGCGGACGATGTTTTGATTGGCTCGGGAGCCAAGATTCTTGGGCCCGTTAAGGTTGGCAAAAATGCTCGTGTTGGTGCGAATGCTGTAGTTCTAAAGGACGTGCCGGAAGGAGCGACAGTGGTTGGTATCCCCGCCCGAATACTTATTAAGTGTAATAAATCTACAAACGATCATTGTTAACATGACGTCACTATATTGCGCCGAGAGTTTATATGTTTGAATCGCCGGCCTATTTGAAAAGTCCTCTATGGGTGCAGGAGGGTTTTCTTTCCCTGCGTGCCCACGCACGCAAGCTGTTGCGTGAAGGTGCCGCCTTTAGACGTGAACTGGCGGACGTTACGCGTACCCAGTGGCTGGATGAAAAGGCCATGCAGGCTCTGCAACTGGAACGCGTGCAAGGCATGGTTAGCCACGCCATTCGCCACGTGCCTTATTACCGGGACCTGATCCGTGAAAAGGGGCTCGCACCAGATTTCATCCAGACGCTGGCGGATGTGCAGCAGCTTCCTTTTCTGACCAAGCAGATTGTCTTCGACCAGGGCCCGGCAATGCTCTCGGAGATCGCGCGAGGGCCACGTTTTTCGGCTAGCACCAGCGGTACGACCGGGATGTCGATGACGGCTTATCGCGATTTGCATGCGATCAACCGGGAAAACGCTTTTGTCTGGCGCTGCATGATGTGGGCCGGACTGCAACCCGGCGAGCCGCGGGTCTGGCTGCGCGGTGACAAAATTGTCTCTCCCACGGCCGAGCAGCCGCCCTTCTGGCGCTACGTGAAGGCGGACAACATGTTGATGATGTCTTCCTATCACCTGTCGGAAGCCAGTGCCAGCAGCTACATTGACGCCATGGAGAAGATGGACCCGGTGGTTATTCAGGGCTATCCGTCGGCCATCTTCCTGCTTGCCCGCTGGCTGCTGACTGCCGGGCGCAGCTATCGCGGCAAGCGCTTGCGATGCGTCGTTACTTCCTCGGAAACGGTCACCAGCGAGCATCGCGATCTCGTCAAACGTGCGTTCGGTTGCCACATCATTGACTGGTATGGCGCGATGGAGCGCATGGTAGCGATTGGTAACTGTGAGCATGGCACTTACCATGCGATGGCGGACTACAGCTACGTGGAGTTTATGCCACTGGCTGACGGTACCCACGAAATCGTCGGGACCGGTTTCGACAATTTTCTGATGCCGTTCATCCGCTATCGCATTGGCGATTCTGTAGTGCTTGGCGACCCTGCATACCGCTGCCCCTGCGGTCGTGCCTTTCCTGTCGTTGAGCAGATCATCGGGCGCGTGGAGGACTACATTTTGACGCCGTCAGGGCGCAAAGTATTCATGATGAGCAATATGCTCGATAGTTTGCCGGGTGTACTGGAGGGGCAGATTCGTCAGGAGTCGCTGGATGCTGTTCGGGTTCTTCTCGTAGCGGCGCGCGGCTGCGGCCCGATCAAGGCCGATGAAGTCATTAAGCGCGGGCAGATGATGCTGGGTGGGGATATGAAAATCGTGGTCGAGGAAGTAACGGAAATTCCGCGCACCAAGAACGGCAAGGTTCGTGTGGTGGTCAGGGATATCCAGCCTTGATCAGCAATACGAAAAACCTTGTTGTTATGGTGGGAACTGCGCTTGAGGGACGTGGCGGTATGTCATCAGTGATCGCTAGCTATCGACAGCATGGTTTGTTTGAGCATGCAAGCGTGCACTATGTGGAAGCGCACCGTGAAGTTCCCGGAATTAGCAAAGCGTTCTTGGCGTTATCTGGATTATTTTCCATTGTCCGACTTTTGATTTTCGGCAGGGTTGCTCTTTTGCATATTCATGCAGCCTCAGGCATCAGTTTTTGGCGAAAAGCCTTGTTTTCGACTTTGGCACATTCGTTCGGTCGACCGGTTATTTTCCATATCCATGGTGGTGAATTTCTGGAGTTTTTTCACCGCAGTTCGGTTGTGGGTCGCTGGCTGATACGCTGGCATCTGGAAGGTGCTGTCAGAGTCATTGTGTTGTCAAAAATTTGGGAAGAGCGCTTAAGAGAGATTTCACCAAGCCTGCATCTGATTAGTTTGCCGAACCCGGTAGCGTTGCCGGAAAATCTGTCGCCGAATTCGTCGAAAAGTACCGCACTAAATTTCCTGTTCCTGGGCCGACTGGAGCGCGCCAAAGGCGTATTTGAGGCTGTGGCCGCGTTTGCGCAGGTCGTCAGCGAATATCCCGATGCCCGATTGATTCTTGCAGGCGAGGGTGATCAGGTTGCCGTCGAGGCGCAAGCTGTTGAACTAGGCATTTTAGAAAAAGTGAGTTTTCCCGGCTGGGTCAGTGGGGTAGCAAAGACCCGTTTACTTGCGTCGGCACAGGTATTCATCCTGCCTTCACATGTCGAAGGGCTACCGGTAAGTATGCTGGAGGCGATGGCTTTTGGGCTGCCGGTTATTGTGTCACGCGTGGGCAGTGTCCCCGAGGTACTGGTGGATGGTGAAAATGGACTGATGGTTGAAGTCGGCAATGTCGAATCCTTGCGTACCAGGATGTTGATATTGGCGGGGTCTGCTGCAATGCGCACTCGTCTTGGCTTGGCAGGACAATCGTTGGTTGCCTCTCAGTTTGCAGCACCGAAGGTCTGCCGGCAGCTTGAACAGGTATATGCCGAAGTGCTTGGTGAGGCCCGGTTGTGACTAATCGGTATAGTCGGTGGTTTGGTTTGGCAGCCATCCTTCTTATGCACTTTGCAGTTGCAGCAGATTGGTGGGTGCCCAATGCCTTGTCCATGCCAGTTCGCCCGGCAGCCGGCAGCAACGCTTTGCAGAATCCACCGCAGTTCAGCTGGCCTTTGCGATCCGGCAAAGGCGGCTATGAAATTCAAATTGCAGGGCCGGGTGGGGTTGATTCTTACCGGAGCGGCTTGAATTGGTTGCATTTGAAGTCGCTGCTGGCCACAGGCAAATACCGTTGGAGAGTTAGGGGGCTGGATGATGCAGGTTCGGCTGCCACGGAATGGAGCGACGAGCGTCATTTCAGCATAGTTTCTGGTCAGGATCAGTTTATCGTCCCTGATCCTGAAGGGCTTTGGGCCAAAGCAGCGCAGACAGGGCGCCCCCGCGGTATGCCGCATGGTGAGGAATTGACTAACCTGAAAAACGTGCTCAGCAACGAACGCGCTAAAGATTTTTCAGGATTGAAAGTGCGTTTGCAGAAAATGATTGGTGCTGTCGTTCCTTCCGAACCCAGTCAATCATTTAACACGATGGACGCTGGCGTGGCGAAAGCGCGTGCCATGGGTGAAGTTCGGAACGTTCTGCAAACTGAGGAAGATACGATTTTCGGTCTGGGTTTGCTTTGGTATATCGATGGCAATCGAATCTGGCTCGAAGAGGCCAGGCGGCGGGTTCTAAGCTTGGCACGTTGGGATCCGAATGGTACCACTGGGCTGGAGTCACACAATCAGGCAACACGTACGATTATGTTGACCTTGGTTTTCGCCTACGACTGTTTTTACGATCACTGGAGCGCTAACGAAAAGCAACTGTTACTCAACAGCATTCGAAAGCGGTTTTCCGCACTACAGATGGTGATCGTTGGCAACTCAAGCCTTGCCAATAACCCTCACAACCCTTGGGCTTCTTACACTTTGGGTTATTTGGTAGCTGCGGCGCCGCTTTTGTCCGGGGATTTGCCCGAGGCACGGGCATGGTTTGTGGCCGACTT
>CAJASG010000086.1 GCA_903944555.1 uncultured beta proteobacterium | reverse complement strand
GTTTCCGGCTTGTTCCGGATAACAGATTTGGCAGGGGAAGAAGGATTCGAACCTTCGCATGCTGGAATCAAAATCCAGTGCCTTAACCAACTTGGCGACTCCCCTACACGGGTTGACAGCTAAACGCTGCCCACCGATAAACCATCGCTGGTTGCCCAACCTACAAGAGGGTGAACATCCAAACTGCTGCATAACTTGACCTGAAACGCGTTGGGTGCGTCACACACATCAATCTCATGCAGCAAGTGCGCAAATACAGCACTTCCAGAACCTGTCATCCGACCTCTTAAACCCTTGGACGCTAACCACTGAATGGCTTGCGTTACACCCGGGCAAAGGGTTTCGGCGACGGTTTGCAAGTCGTTTCGACCGAAGTCAAATGCATCTGCAGCGAAGCCTGAAATTATAGCAGGCTCCGAGTCGCGTTTTAAAGAACTATCTGAAAAAATCAATCGAGTCTCTAAACCCGCGTCGGGTTTAACTACAACAAAGCGCGCTTGCGCAATATCAAGTGGTGTTATTTTATCCCCAATTCCTTCCACCCACGCGTTGTGGCCGCTCAGAAAAAATGGAACATCCGCGCCCAAAGACAAACCCAAACGCGTCAGGGTTTCCAGTGAAAGATTCAGTTTCCATAGGCGGTTCAGTGCGAGCAAGGTAGATGCAGCGTCTGATGAGCCGCCGCCATGCCCGCTTGTGCTGGGACGGATTTTGCTACCCCGATATGTGCGCCCAAGGGGCATTGCGTGAGTGCTTGCAGGGCTTTGGCGGCGCGCACGATCAAATCGTCTGCGGGAAGCGCCCAGGTGAGATCCTCCCGGCTGATCTGGCCGTCCTCGCGCAGTTCGAAATGCAGGGTGTCACACCAATCAACCAGCATGAAGGCGGATTGCAGTAGGTGGTAGCCGTCAGCACGCCTGCCCGTGATGTGTAAAAACAGGTTCAGTTTGGCAGGGGCGGGAATGTCGTAGAGCGACTGCATGGCGGGATTCTCTAGGGGTTGTGCACAGGTTTAGTGCTCAAGGATGATTTTTAACTCTGCCGGGGCATCCGCAGTCAAGCGGCGGGCGTTGAGGCGGCCTGCTGGCAGGTCGTGCAAATCTGCTTGCCATCCGGGCGTGTCGATGTCGGTGCCTTGCAACCAGGAAAACAGGCTGGCAATGGGTAATTCGGTTCCCAGCGTGTGGCGGGTCAACGCATCCAGGGAGTCAAAGCGCTGGGGCTCGCCGCGGGTGTACAAAACGGCGGTGCCAGCGTCCCACTGCACACGGGCCAGTGTGCTGCCCAATGGGGATGTGAAGGTCAAGCTGCCCGTCTGTGCATTGCCCAGCAGGTCAAAGTCTGCCGAAAAGGCCTGTATGGGGGTGGTCTCGACTTTGAGGGCCAACCGCCCTTGCCAGTGCGAGTTTTTAGCATCAATTATGCCTCTAGGCCCCGTAGTACTTGCGCAGCCAGCTATGAAAAAAATAGCAAAAATGGGGGCCAAAAACAGGCCGCTTCGCAGCAATGCCTTCACGGTTTGGGGCTGAGTCGCTGTATGGTCTCGGTCAGGGTCTCGTTGCTAGGGTTGAGCCCCATGCCGCGTTTCCACGTGTCGGCGGCTTCTGCGCGTTGCCCCAATGACCAAAGAACTTCACCTAAATGGGCGGCAATTTCGGCGTCCGGGCGCACCTGGTAGGCCTGCTGCAGCAGGCGCAAGGCCTCGGTGGTGTTGCCGCTGCGGAACTCAACCCAGGCGAGGCTGTCAACGATAAACGGGTCGCCCGGTGCAAATTCCAGGGCCTTGTTGATGAGTTGACGGGCTTCGGATAGCCGCACATTGCGATCTGCCAAGGAATATCCCAGCGCGTTGTAGGCGTGGTAATAGTCCGGCTTGGCCGCGATGACGCGCCGCAGCAGACGCTCCATCTCATCTATTTTCCCAATTTTTTCCGCAAGCATGGCTTGGTCGTAAATCCAGTCAATGTCGTTTGGATTGCGCGCGAGTGCATCGGCCAGCACCTGGTAGGCGGCTGGGTACAGCTTGTAGTCCCGCAGCAATTGAACCTCCAGGCTGATTTTTGCCCGTGCGTCTTCGGGTTGTAGCTCGGGGATGCCGCGCAGCAGGGCGCGGGCCTGCTCCACGTTACCCTGACGCGCCAAGATCATGGCCCGACGGCCCTGCACGCGAATCGCGTCTTGCGGGCTGTCAATGCGCCGCAGGTAGGCGTCGGCCTCCTCCAGTCGTTGGTTTTGTTCCGCAATCTGGGCCAGTAAGAGGTAGGCTTGCACCAAGCCACGGCTTGGTGCCGTGTTTTCTGCAACGTCGGATTTGGGCTCGGACAGTGCCACGTACTTCTTCAAAGAGGTCTCGGCAGCGGTCCATTTCTTGTCCTGGAGCTCCAGTGAACCACGTACCAACCAGGCATCTGCATCATCCGGCTTCTCTGTAGTGAGTAGCTGCATCTGCGTATAGGCTTCGGCAAACCGTTGGGCATCCAGTAACTTTCGGGCGTAGCCCATGCGTACTTCGGGTGTTGGCTTTCCCGCAACATACTTGCGAATCATGGTCTCTGCGGCAGGTGCTTGAGGGCCAGTCAAAAGGAGCGCCAGTAGAACGGGCTCTTCCGCCCTTGCGTTAAGCGCGGCACCACGACGTGCAGCCTCCAGTGCCCCCTCATTGTCTTGCGCCAACAGGCGCAGTCGCCCAACGGTTGACCATGCGGCTGGGCCCGTCGCAACGCTTGTCAGGTCCGCCGCCAAAGCCTGTTCTACCGCGCTGGCTGCCGTCTTCTTGTCACCGGCGCGGGCAAAGTAGCGGGGTAATAAGGCGATCGCGATGGCGCGCTCCTTGGGTGTCAAACCGGCCAAGTCGCGCTTGAGGGGCTCCAGCGTTTCCGCCATTTTGTTCAGGCCAATCAAAATTTGCAGCACATAGCGATTGGCGTCCCGGGAGGTCGGAAAAGCGAGTACCCATGCCTGCGCGGCTTGCAAGGCCGATTCGCCGTTGCGGGCCATGAGCGCCAGTTCTACGGCGCGTTCATACAAGCGGGGCGACTTCGCCTTGCGTGCCGCATCCAGCATCAGCGCATAGGCTGACGCAGCATCACCACTTTGCGCACTGAGTTCACCCACCAACAATTGGTAGAAAAGCGCAGCATCCAGGTTGGAGGTGGCAGGCTCTTCCTTTTCGGGTATTGCCGCTGCTGCGATACCGCAGGCAATGGTCAGTGTCAGGGCCAGCGATAGAAGGCGGGTGGGTCGTGTCATCGGTCCATAATAATCCAACCACAAATGGCACTACGCCGCATCTGAATTGACATGCCTGAACTACCTGAAGTTGAAGTCACCCGGTTGAGTTTTGTCGATCGCATCTCCGGTGCGAAGATTGAGTCGGTTCGCATGGGGAAGCCTTTGCGCTGGCCCTTGGGCTGTTTGCCGCAGGAGCTGGTGGGGCACTCGGTGGTAAGTGTTCGTCGGCGCGGCAAGTACCTTTTGCTGGATCTGGATCAAGGCCTTCTGATGGTGCATCTGGGCATGTCCGGTAGTGTGACCTTTGGTCGCCACTTGCCCCCAGCGGGTGTGCACGACCATTTCGATTTGTGTACCAGTCAAGGCACCTTGCGTTTGCATGACCCACGGAGGTTTGGTGCAGTGGTGTTTGCCCCAGGTGAGCAAGACGCGCGCGCGCAGAAGCTGCTGGGCAAGCTGGGGATGGAACCGTTGGACGACGGCTTCGATCTGGCGCTTTTTCAGAAGGGTCTGACGCGCCGCAAGGCTGCAATCAAGCAAGTGCTTCTGGCAGGCGATGTCGTGGTGGGCGTGGGTAATATTTACGCCTCTGAAGCCCTGTTTCTTGCGGGCATTCGACCGACCACGCAGGCCGCCAAGCTCAGTCGGCCCAGGGTAGCACGCCTGCAAAAGGCGATTCGCGAGGTGTTGGCGCTGGCGGTTGCCCGGGGTGGCAGCACGCTGAAGGATTTTTCAAACGCCAATGGAGATGCTGGGCACTTTCAGCTGGAGGCCATGGTCTACGGACGCGCGGGGCAGGCGTGCAAAGTGTGCGGAACGCCGATTCGAATGATCCGCCAAGGGCAACGGTCCACTTTTTTCTGTTCAACCTGCCAGAAACCCTGATGAGGGTGGTGGGGCACGGTGCTATATTGAACGATTCCACGGGGGGCTCTTGGCTACATCATTTAACGAACAATTTGACCAACTCGGCACCTGGCGGCGGGAGTTCGCACTTCGGCTGAAATTGCTGGCCGAGTGGATGAAGGACAACGAGCTATTGGACGCTGCGGTGGAGGAGCGCCTGCACCGGCTGGAAACCCAGGTGCGCTCCGATAAGGTCATGGTTGCATTTGTCGCGGAGTTCTCGCGTGGCAAGTCCGAGATGATCAATGCCATCTTTTTTGCGGGTTACGGGCGACGGATCATGCCAGCCAGTGCCGGGCGCACCACCATGTGTCCCACCGAAATGGGATACGACGCGGAGGTGCCACCCTGTTTACGTTTGTTACCGATTGAGACGCGTCTGCAACCCCGCGCACTGATGGAGTGGCGCATGGCGCCCGAGAAGTGGACCCGAATCGATCTGGATGTCCATAACCCACAGCAGTTGGCACAGTCACTGGAGAAAGTGGCCGAGACCCGCAAGGTGACCCAAGATGAAGCACGTGCTTTGGGTTTTTGGCACAACCAGGCGCCGGAAGATAACCCCATGCTGGATGCCCAGGGCATGGTGGAGGTGCCCAAGTGGCGCCATGCGCTGATCAACATTGCACACCCCTTGCTCAAACAGGGTTTGGTTATTTTGGATACGCCGGGCCTGAACGCAATTGGTGCCGAGCCTGAATTGACAGTGAGCCTGATTCCACAGGCGCATGCGGTTGTGTTTATTTTGGGTGCCGACACCGGCGTTACCAAATCTGACTTGTCGATTTGGCGGGAGCACCTGATCACTGATTCCGGCGACACAGACGAACGGCTTGTGGTGCTGAACAAGATCGACACGCTGTGGGACGCCCTGAGCACGCCCGAGCAAATCCAGGCCCAAATCGACCGTCAAAAGTC
>CAJASG010000085.1 GCA_903944555.1 uncultured beta proteobacterium | reverse complement strand
TGGGCGAGCGTTCCCATGGACCTGATTAAAACAGCAATGGGTGCGGTGGCGCAGGGGGTGCAAGGCACTATGGATGATGGGCCGCTGCGCAGCCTGCTGGTGGACGGCGTCATTGCCGGTGTCGGTGGAGTGCTGGTTTTTTTGCCGCAAATTTTGATTCTGTTTTTATTCATTCTGTTGTTGGAAGACTCGGGCGACTTGCCGCGCGCCGCCTTCTTGCTCGACACCCTGATGGGCAAGGTGGGCTTGTCGGGGCGGGCTTTCATTCCACTGCTGTCGAGTTTTGCCTGCGCGATTCCCGGCATCATGGCCACGCGCACCATTGCCAACTGGAAAGACCGGCTGGCCACCATCATGGTGGCACCGCTCATGACATGCTCGGCACGTTTGCCGGTGTATGCGTTACTGATTGGCGCTTTTGTGCCTGAGCGGGATGTGGGCTGGTTTGGGCTGCGCGGGCTGACGCTTTTTGGCCTGTATGTGGCCGGTGTCGTGTCCGCCATGGCGGTGGCCTGGGTGTTCAAGCGGGTGTGGATGAAGTCTGCCTACCAGCCCCTGATGCTGGAGCTGCCACCCTACCGCGTGCCGAGCCTGCGCAACCTGGTGCTGGGGCTGTGGGAGCGGGCACGCATTTTTGTGCGTCGCGTGGGCACCATTATTTTTTCGCTGATGGTGCTGTTGTGGTTTCTGTCCACGTACCCAGAGCCCCCAGCGGGCTGGGACGCGTCACAAGGCTCGGCCATTTTGTTCAGTGCCGCTGGCCAGTTGGGCCAGGCGCTGCAAGTGGTGTTTGCGCCCATTGGGTTTAACTGGCAGATATCCATCGCGCTGGTGCCGGGTATGGCGGCGCGCGAGGTGGTGGTGGGTGCACTGGGAACCGTGTACTCCATGTCGGCGGCAGGCGACTCGGTGGCAGATGCGTTGGCTCCGGTGATCGCGCATGGTTGGTCGTTGGCCACGGCCTACGCACTGCTGGCGTGGTTTGTGTTCGCCCCGCAATGCTTGCCGACGCTGGCAGTGGTCAAGCGTGAGACCAACTCCTGGCGCTACCCCATTTTCATGACCGTATACCTGTTTGGGCTGGCCTACGCGGCGGCGTTTGTCACCTACCGGGTCACGCTTTGGATGGGAGGCTAGGCCATGTGGTTTCAAACCTTGGTGGTCTTTGCGGTGGTGGCGTTTTGCGCAGTGTTTGTAGTGCGCAGCCTGCTGCGCCGTCTAGCGGGCACGTCGGACGGCTGCAGCGGTTGCGGTGGCTGTTCGCAGAAAAGTGAGAAAGCATGCGCACAGCCCGTGGTGTTTCACCCCTCCAAGCGATCAGATTTTTAAGCCAAATTGGCCTCCAGCGTCCGTCGAATGTGCGCAAGCAGCTATAAAAAATATAGCAAAATAGCCTCAATCCGGGTTTGGAATACAAACGATGGCGGCGTTGTGGAACCGGGGGAAGCTCAGGTCTTCCAGGCTATCAATCTCGCCCAGAGACAATGCGCCAAAAATGCAGGGCGACTGGGTTGCGGCTTTGAGTTGTTCAATTTCTCGCGCAGCGTCGGCGCCAAAATGCATGCGCCGTCCGGCACAATAAAAGGTTAACAGCGGATTGCGCGCGGCGGCGCTGCCCATCGGGTCGAGCGCTTGGGCCACTTGGGTGATGCACTGGCTACGCTCCAGATCGGGAGCACGCAGCAGGCGCAGCCGATTGTTGGGCGGGATTTCGCCCACACACACCAATGCGCCGTCGTCAGTAAACGCGACCGGAATACGCACCAGCACATCCACCACGGTCACCACCCCAAAGGGAAAATGTGCAGCAAGGTCGTAAAAGTTCTCACGGGTGAGTGTCACGCCATATTCATGGAGCACCACATTTTGGTACGTTTCCAGCGCCGGGCGTCCGTCGATGGTGTCGATGCGGTTGCCGGAGGTTGAGGTGGCCTCCATCAGGCGCTGCGATACCGGGTAGCCGTGGTGCAGCACGATCTGGGTAGGACGAGTCAGCAGCAGGCCCAAGGCACCTTCGCCGATTAGCGCATGCTCATCAAACAAACAGGGCATGGGCTGGAAGGTCTCGCTGCCGGCGTTGACCCCGCCGTACAAGAGCGCGTCGTCAAATGTCTGGTGCAAGCCGTCCAGCAGGGTACTAATGTGGGGCAGCATGCCATCGAAGATCAGGAACAAAGTGGGGCTTTTGCCTTGAGCTACCGCTGTTGGTGAGGCGTGCACGGTGGTTTGGATTGCGGCTTTCAATGCCGGAATACCGCCTTGTCCAATGCCGAGACCACCCACCAAGAAGCGCGGCGGCATGATCTCAAAACACAGCAACCAAGCCCCTGATGTGACGAACCCGGTGTCGGTCACCAGTGCGGGAAAGATCGCACCTGACAACGGTACACCGCATGCCCGCACCGTCGCTTGTAGCTGCGCAACGTGCTCCTTTTCGGCTTCAGGAACAAGGGCCAGGATTCCCATTTGCGGCCAACGGACTTTCCAGCCTTCCAGCAGTGGCTGGATGTCGGTGGAATCCAGGGCAATGAGGCGTTGGGCAATGATCATGGACAGGTGAATAAACGCTCGAGTCGCGAGCGCGAGTGTGCTTTTTACACCATGGCATGATAGCGCCAAGGTGAATCACTATTTGGAGAGAAGTATGGCGCGCGCGGCTTTGAATGGTTTTCTGGCGGGGCCCATCATTGCCCTTGTGGGCGCACTGTGCCTTTCGGTTGGCGTTCAGGCACAAACGCCGGCAAGCCCGCCAGTGTTCGTCGAGATACTGGCTCAGCCATCGATCATGAAAGACCTGCGTGCCGGTGGCTTGGTGCTTTATATGCGCCATGGCAATACCGACAACAGCAAACCCGATGCCGTGCCCAAGGTGGACCTCAACGACTGTGCTACCCAACGCCCACTGAATGAGGAAGGTCGCCAAGTGGCCGCGATGATCGGTAAGTACATGCATGCTGCCAGGATTCCGATTGCCGAGGTGATTCACAGCCCCTTATGCCGTGCCCGCGAGTCTGCCCAGTTGGCCTTTGGCTATTTGGGGGACAAGTTGCGGCAAGAGCCCAATCTGATGTACGTGGGGAACTTCACCAGCTTGGAAAAAGCCCCTGTGCTCGCAATGACGCGCCAACTCGTGTCAACGCCGGTGCCTGCGGGTACCAACCGCGTATTGGTGGCGCACGCGCCCAATATGGCGGATTTGATGGGGTATTTTGTCAAGCCGGAAGGCACTGTCGTGGTACTTCGCCCACTGGGGGACGGGCGGTTTGACTACTTAGGCAGCATCCACCCGGCGATGTGGCCAGGTTTGTTGAAATAAAGCCTAGAGATTTTCTGCAATGGTGTTGTTATGTTGAAGCTTGGTCCAATGCCACGTTTGCACGCGATGTCGCGTTTTTTGCTGTATTTCTTTTTGCCAGTGGCGTGCGCGTTTGTGCTGGGAGCGACGTTCAACTTCGTATCCATGTCGGGTTTTCGTGATCTGCAGATTGCGGACAACGTTGAACAAGCTGCAGACCTTCAGGCCGCGCTAAAAACCTCGCAATTGGGCTTTGAGATGCTTCAGTTGCAACAGGAATTGTCAGACCTTTTGGTACGGGCGCGGGCCAAACAGGTGGACGAGGGCGCTGCGTACAAAGTCCATAGCGCCATGGTGGATCGGCTGGCGGTGTTGGATGCGCGCATCCACACGCTGTTTGCAGGCCCCGGGAAGAAAGAATTTGCGTTGGCGCTGGAGCAGTTTTCTTCCTACCGCAATTACGTAATTCGGGCGACCGATATTGTGGCCATCGATCCTTCGGTTGCAGCGTCCTATATTGCTCAGGCCAACGACCAGTACTACGCGTTTACCGAGTTGATGCAACAAATTGGCGTTGACCGCACGGCCGATTCGTTGGCGCATCTGGAGTCAACCCAGTCGGCGTTGTCCACCAAGACCCGGCAAACCCAGATGTTTGGAATAGGGGTCACAGTGGTGGGGACCATTGTGTGGTTCTTTGTGGCTTGGTTGCTGTCGGTTCGCCTGTCCTTGCTGGCCCGTGTGATGCATCGGCTCAAGCAAGATGACGATAAAGGCGATTCCGAACAGGATTTTGCAGAGATAGCGAATCTGGCACAAAAGCCATTGGGGTTGATCGGGAGCATCGCTGCGGCAGTGGTGGCGTTTCGTCAGTCCAATGCCGAGCGCACGGCGGCCAGAGCGGCACTGCAGGCCGAACGCAATACGCTGGAGGAACAGGTCGAACTGCGAACCTCCAAACTGGTGGAAGCGGGCCACGCGCTGATTGAACAGCAACAAAGCCTGCAAGAGGCCCATGATGAGCAACGGGCCATTTTTGACACTGTGACCGTGGGAATTGTGCTGATGCAAGACCGCATGATTACGCGCTGTAATCAGCGGGCAGAGGCCATATTTGGCTACGAGACAGGCGAGATGCTGGGGCTGCCTACGCGCGTTTGGTATGCGGATGAAGCGGGCTATGCGATGGGCGGACAGTCGGTGTCTGACGATGTGCGCTCGGGCGCTATACATCAGCGCGAGCAAGAGCTGGTGCGCAAAGACGGCAGCCGCTTTTGGGCTCGCATGACCGGACGCCTGTTTGACCAGGCAAACGAGCATCGCGGTTTGCTGGGTATTGTGGAAGATATTTCGCTGGAGCGGGAAGCTGCCGAGGCATTGCGCCGCAGCAAAGATCTGGCGGAGGGGGCCAGCCGCGCCAAAAGCAATTTTTTGGCCAATATGAGCCACGAGATACGCACCCCGATGAACGCCATCATGGGGATGTCTTACATGGTGTTGAAGACTGATTTATCTCAGCGCCAGCGGGAATACGTCAAAAAAATCCAGATTTCCAGCCAGCATTTGCTGGGAATCATCAACGATATCCTGGACTACTCCAAAATCGAAGCGGGCAAACTCAACATCGAGAAAATCGAGTTTGAACTGGACAAGGTTCTCGACACGGTTGCCAGTCTGGTTTCTGAGAAATCGTTTTCAAAAGGGCTGGAGTTGGTGTTTGACATCGACAAGGCGGTGCCCAACTACCTGGTGGGTGATCCCTTGCGCTTAGGGCAGATCCTGCTGAACTATGCCAACAACGCAGTCAAGTTCACTGCCAGTGGAGAGATTCATATCCAGGTTCGCCTGCTGGAGGAGTCTGACACCGGTGTATTGCTGTACGGCGCTGTCAAGGACACCGGTATCGGCTTAACGCAGGACCAAATTGGGCAGCTGTTTCAGAGCTTTCAACAAGCCGATGCATCCACCACCCGACAGTTTGGTGGTACCGGATTGGGGCTGGCTATCTCCAAGCAGCTGGCGGACCTGATGGACGGTGAGGTGGGTGTGATCAGCGTTTTTGGGGAAGGCAGCACCTTCTGGTTTACGGCCCGCTTGGGTAAAGGCGTGGCTCAGCCACGTACGCTGGCGTTAAGCGGTGACCTGAATGGCAAGCGCGTTTTGGTCGTGGATGACAATGAAAGTGCCCGGATGTTGCTGACAGACATGCTGAGCACCTTGAATCTGCAGGTGGATCAGGCAGATTCCGCCCGTGCCGCCATGGAGGTCATTGACCGCGCACAAGCCCAGAACCAGCCCTACGAAATGCTGTTTTTGGACTGGCAGATGCCGGTTATGAATGGCACTGAACTTGCCAAAAAAGTGCGTGAACGGGCCCTGCAAACCGTACCCCACATGGTGCTTGTCACTGGCTATGGCCGCGAAGAAGTGCTTAAAGGGGCGGAGGAATCGGGGATTGAAGATGTACTGATCAAGCCCGTGAATGCGTCCATGCTGTTTGACTGTGTGGTTCGCGCCTTGGGTGGTGCCCCGCCCAAGTTCCGTCAACCCGTGGATGCACCCAGCGCGACGGAAGAATCGCTGGCGCAGATCAGGGGTGCGCGTATTTTGCTGGTGGAAGACAACGATCTCAACCAAGACGTGGCGACGGAATTGTTGCGGGGTGTCGGGTTTGTTGTGGACGTGGCAGACAACGGGCAGGTTGCCGTAGACCGGGTGCAAATGGCGCCGTACGATGTCGTCTTGATGGACATGCAAATGCCGGTTATGGATGGACTTACGGCCACCCGCGTCATTCGCCAGCTGACCGGAATGGCATCCTTGCCGATTGTGGCGATGACGGCCAATGCCATGCACAGCGATCGCCAAGCTTGCCTGGATGCAGGCATGAACGACCATGTGGCCAAACCCATTGAGCCCGACGAGTTGTTCAAGACGCTGCTGAAATGGGTTGTGCCACGTACGACTTTGGTGTCGCCATTGCCCGTGCCTTCTGGGGCTGCATTGGAGGTGGATCTACCCACTATTGAGGGACTTGACACCTTCACAGGCCTGCGCAGGTTGCGTGGCAACAAGCCCATGTACTTGGCTTTGTTACATAAATTTGCGGCCGGGCAGGGTGATGCTGTGACCCACATCCGGGCCGCCCTGGATGCCGATGACTGGCCTACCGCCGAGCGACTGGCGCACACCACCAAGGGGGTTGCCGCCAATATTAGTCTGGTCCCGGTTCAACAGGCTGCTCTTGCGCTGGAAGCCGCAATAAAGGCGCGGCAGTCCCGTCATCAAATTGAACCCCTGCTGGACGCGTGCGAGCAGGCGTTGCAGCGGTTTGTGTCGGACTTGCTTGTTCTCGCCCCATTGCCTGTCGCTGCGCCACTCTTGGGGGCTGTCGATGCCGCGCAGGTGGCCAGTGTGTGTCAGCAGCTGGCGGCATGGTTGGCAGAGGACAATATGCAGGCCAGTGATTTGCTGGTGGAGCACGACCAATTACTCAGAGCCGCGTGGGGAGTGGTTTACCCAGACATTGAGGCTGCCATACGAAATTTTGACTACGAGGTGGCGCTGGTTCACCTTAAAGCGTTTGCGGGTAGCCACGGAGTTTCCTTGTGAGCGCGTTGTGACGGAGAATAGGCAAATGACAAATATTGAAGCCCTGCCCGGGGAAAGTCATGTGGTTGAGAAGGCCACCATTTTGGTCATTGACGACACCCCTGACAACCTCTCGCTGATGCAGGCGGTTCTCAAAGACAAGTACAAGGTAAAAGGCGCCAACAACGGCGAGAAAGGGTTGCGCATTGCCGCATCGGAAACCCCGCCCGACCTGATCTTGCTGGACATCATGATGCCGGGTATTGATGGCTATGAGGTGTGCCGCAGGCTCAAGGCCGATGCCGTTACGCGCGATATCCCCGTTATTTTTCTGACCGCCAAGTCAGAGGTGGATGACGAGCAGCTCGGATTGGAAATTGGCGCGGTGGACTACATCACCAAACCGGTCAGTCCGCCTATTGTGTTGGCGCGGGTCCATACCCAACTCATGCTCAAGGCGTCGGCCGACTTTTTGCGCGACAAGAATGCATTTCTTGAAGCCGAGGTTGCCAAACGCACCCGGGAGGTCCGGGCGATTCAGGATGTGACCATTTTGGCTCTGGCCTCACTGGCTGAAACCCGTGACTCTGACACTGGCAACCACATCAGGCGCACCCAGCATTACGTGAAAGTACTGGCGTGGAAGCTGTCTACCCACCCGCTTTTTTCTGAATTTTTGACGCCACAGACCATTGGGCTGTTGTTTAAATCCGCGCCGCTGCACGATATCGGCAAAGTGGGCATTCCCGATCGCATATTGCTCAAACCCGGCAAGCTCACGGTGGAAGAGTTCGAGGTCATGAAGACCCACACCACGCTGGGTCGCGACGCCATCGCCCATGCTGAGTTGGAGCTTGGGGCGGAGGTCGCCTTTTTGACCCTGGCGAAGGAAATTGCCTATTCGCACCAAGAAAAGTGGGACGGCAGTGGTTATCCGCAGGGCTTGAAGGGGGCGCAAATCCCCATCTCTGCCAGACTGATGGCAGTTGCCGATGTCTACGATGCCTTGATTAGCCGGCGCGTCTACAAGGAGCCCTTGTCACACGAACGCGCGGTTGAGATCATCCAGCAAACCCGTGGCAGGCATTTCGATCCTGACGTGGTGGATGCCTTTGTGGCGATACAGGAAAACTTCAAAGTTATCGCAATGAGTTACGCTGACTCGGATGTCGACCTGCAAGCCAAGGTTGACTATCTGGCGATGGCCAAAATTCAGAGCTAAAAGTCTCGATTTCCCTTATGGATAGTGCGCAGTCAGCTATGAAATAGATAGCTTAAATTGCAATTTCCGGCTGCCGCAACTGACCGACCAGACTATGGATGTCCACGGCATGAATCAGCAATTGCCCCCCATTGGCTTTGATCAACCGTTTGACCAGTGACGCATCGTGGTGCCCCACAAAGGGGTTGGGCATCATTTGAGCGTCGTTGAACTCGGGTACGCCGTGCAAGGCATCCACCAGCAGTCCAAATGTTGTGTCGTTGTGCTGCACGATGATGACTTGGCTGCTTTGTGCGATGGTTGTAGGGCGGTGATGAACTAGGTAGCCCAGGTCATAGACCCAAACAGACCCATGGCCTGTCGTATTGTTCTGCAGTCCCAATAAGCCGATCCGCGCTTCCTGATTCCCTTTGGAAATGGATGACAGCTTGGAGGCCGACAATGCCTCCAGCACATGCTCGGCCGGCAGTGCAAACAGCGTACCGTTGACATAGAAGGTGGCAAACTCCCGGCTAGTGCTGCTGGTCAGACTGGGCTTGACTGCTGCGTTGCCTTTCAGACCCACACCAAGGCGTTCGCGCACTTCGCCAAACGATGAAAAAACCACCGCCAGCACATCCTCCCGGTAGCCGTCGGAGACCTTGAACTCCCGGTAGCCATGGGATACGGTGCATCCCATGATGGCGTAATGTCCATCGTGCAATACGATACGCGACCCGCTGCGACCGTTAGGCATGCTGAGTAGGGCAGGGTCGATGTCCAGTTTTGAGCCCACCGGCCGTGTCGTGTCCGTGCTGGAAATGACGGTGCCTGTGCGGTCTACAAAAAAGGCATTGGCATCTTGCTTATTCCCCAATCCTCCGCGCAGCATGGCCAACAGTTCTGCCTCTGAGTCGAACACAATGCCGATGCCTCCCACCACGACCGACTCGTTTTCCGGGTGCCTCACGGCGGCGTGGTAAATGTAGGTCGGCCGATCTTCGTAGAGCTGCGTTGTTGCAAATGGCGTCACAAAGTAGTCTTGTTCACTCGGGAGTGCTTTGACATGTGCCAACGTGCTGGCGTCTATGGTGGTGCCAATCACCGCCTGGCTATCGGCATGTGGGTGGGTGGTTGCCACAATGCAACCGGCTGAGTCGTAGACAAATATTCGGGTGTAGACGGTGTATAGGCTGTTGATGTAGCTCAGCAGGTCGGAGACGCGGTGAACCATTCGCGCATCGCGGTGTTGGTTTGCCAGCACCGCGCGTAAATCGGGTGTCACAGCCCACCAGCGGCAATCATCGGCCCGCTCGTAAAGGTTGCGGTCCAGTAGATCTACCAGCAGGTTGGATACAAACTCTGAGTCACGCAGGCTGCAGGCGAGTACCGTCTCATACAGATCACCGATTGATTTTGCAAACAAGGCGTTGCTGCGGGCCCCGGTCTCGCTGATTTGTTCCAAAATGGTTTTGAGCTTCATGGCCTCGTCGCGTTTGCCTGCCGTCATCACCTGACCATTCCACACCACGCGTTGAATGGTTTCTACGGCCGTCATCACCTTGAACAGGGGTGGCGAAAAGGTTTGGGCATGGGACAACAAGCCGTCGGCCACGCTGGGTGCCAGCGAGGCTAGGGTATTGCTGTCACGGCCGGTGAAGGCCACATCCACGGGAATCATGACCTGACCTTGCCAACCGGGGGGGCCCGGGTAGCCCTGGTAGCCTTCGGATGCGAAGGTTGCCGCTAGGTATTCACGCCCCGAATACATGACCAATTGGGGCGACGCATCCCGGTTCACAGGAACCACGGCGCCTAGGGGAACCCAGAGGGAATCGGCACTTTCCAGCACGCGATTGTCCCGATCGAGCAGCATCATGATGGAGCGCCCCGCCGGGTCGCTGTGCGAGCTGAAGATACTTGCCATCTCCTGTTCGAAGTTGAAACACAGACACAGCACGCCGATGACAGCGCCCGTGTCTGGATGCAACATGCGGCGGGAATAGATAAGTGCCTGTTGGCGGGCCGGACGCAAATCACTGGCGCGGAAAGTTTCTACGTAAGTGTCACTTGCCAGCGTTTGTGCAATGAGCGGGTCCACACTGCCTTCCAGGGGAGTGGTCTCATCAATCTGGACCAGTACATTGCCTGCCGCGTCCAACAAAATGATTTCGTCGTACACCGTGTACTTGCTGCGGTAGGCCCGCAGACGGTGGCGAATGGCGCTCTGGTTGTCGTGCAGCCCGGCGACAAATGCACACAGTTCCTTGTCGGTGGCCAGAAAGCCCACATCGGCGGTGCGCTCGTACAGATTGCGCACCACGATGTCGATCACATACTGGGCCTTGGTTCCAATTTCCTCCAGCACCGTGGCCACTTTTTCCCCCACCAGGCTGGCGACCAGCTCTTGCTCTAGGCACTCAAAGCCCTCGCGTGTGGCTGCCATGGTCGGCAAAATGGTCTTAGCCTCAACCGGGCAATTCATCTTCGCTGCCGATTCGATCATGCGCCACATCGTGTTGAGTTCACGCAACGATTGCTCGCAGCGGATTACGTCACGCATATAGGGCAGGAATCTGTCGATGGAAAGTGCAGTGGCCGTGGTCATCGTGTACTCCCGAGTGGTTACGGTGTCATCAGACGCATCTTTCGTGCCATACACTTCAGAGTTTTAAGCGAAATAGGCCGTTAGCCCTCGCAGATACTGCGCAAGTAGCTATAAAAATAGGAGCACTTAGATATGCATCTGACGCGGGCTTAGTCTTTGGGACGGAAGCTGATCACCAAAGAAGAGGGGACCCGGCCATCGGTATCACGGGGTAAAACCTCGGTTTTGTCGATCGCGGCGAGCACTGCGTCATCCCATGATTTGACCCCGCTGGACTGGGTCAGTTTGCGGCTGATGATGGTGCCATCCGGCGAGGTTCGCACCTCGACTTCCGCCGTGGGGTTACCTGCAATCGCTTCGGTGTAGGTGATGTTGGGCTTGATTCGGGCCCGTATGCGCCCGCCATACCCCGCCGAGGGTCCAGAGCTTTGTGCGGCGGTGCCGGTCGAACGCGCATCGCCATTGCCACTGACGCTGCCACCGGCCAAGCCCGCCATACGTTTCATATTTTGCTGGCGCAGCTCTTCCAGTTTCTTGGCTTCTTCTTTGGTTTTTGCTGCCGCCTTTTGTTTGGCTGTGTCGGCGGCTTTATCGGCCTTGGCATCTTGTTCGCGCTGCGCTTGCAGTTTCTTGTCGCGTGCGGCTTTGTCCAGCTTCTCTTTGTCCTGTTTCTCTTTTTCCCGCTCCAGTTTTTCCCTTTGCAGCTTGTCCTGACGCTGTTTCAACTGCTTTTCTTCTTCCCGCTTTTCTTCCAGCAACAGCTTCTCTTTTTTGAGTCGCGCTTTTTCCTTGGCCACCGCAATGTCGGCATCGGGTGTTGGGACTGGAGGTGGTGGGGCCACAGGTGCGACCGGCGGTGGCGGTGCAACTGGAACCGGTGGCTCGGGAGGGACGGGAATGGGTTCGGTCTGGGTGGCGGGCTCTGGTGCGGGTGGGGCCGCTTGCTCAGGAACGGCTGACCATAGCTCGGCTTCCACAGTGATCGGCGCGGACTCACGCTTCCATTGCACTCCCACGGTCAGCATGGCCACCAGCAGGCCGTGCGCCAATATGGCAAGGCCGAGCGCACGCAGAAAGCCCGGGGTGGGCGGTGGTGCGAATTCGTTGCGACCGTTGGCCGTCGTCATGTGTGGAGCTAATTGACCAGTTGAACCGAGAGGCCGACGCGCGCAATCCCAGCGCGTTGCAAGGTGTCCATGACCTTCACCACGCTCTCGTATTTCACATTCTTGTCGGCACTGATGACCACCGCTGAGTTGGCCGAAGCAGCCACGCCATCTTTGGCGCCTTGGGCGCTTGCTTGGGCACGCTTTACGGCGCTGGCCAATTCTTTGAGCGGCAGTGGGGTGGTCTGGTCCCGCACCTTCATCTCGACCACGCCCTCGGTTTTACCCAGAATGATCTGGATGATCTGGTCCGGCTGCTTGGCCGCTTTGCCGATGCTGGGCAGGTCGATCATGCTGGGCGTAATCAACGGCGCAGTGACCATGAAGATGATTAACAGCACCAGCATCACATCGATGAAGGGCACCATGTTGATCTCATTGATAGTGCGCCGTCCACGGCCACGGCTTACAAGCGATGCCATAGTCAGTCCCTCTTAAGCGGTGCGGGGCGCTGCCGCTTGGGCGCTGACGTTGCGCTGCAAAATATTGGAAAACTCTTCAATGAAGGTTTCCTGCTGGATAGAAATACGGTCAATGTCGCGCGCAAACCGGTTGTAGGCCACCACCGCAGGAATGGCGGCAAACAGGCCAATGGCGGTGGCTACCAGCGCCTCGGCAATGCCGGGTGCCACGGTTGCCAGTGTGACCTGCGTCAGTGCAGCCAGACCCGTGAAGGCGTGCATGATGCCCCACACCGTGCC
>CAJASG010000084.1 GCA_903944555.1 uncultured beta proteobacterium | reverse complement strand
GTCACCCATGAAATGAACTTTGCGCGCCGTGTGGCGCACCGGGTGGTCTTCATGCACCAGGGCAAGGTCTGGGAGCAGGGTCCGGCCCAGGCGTTTTTTGCCGACCCGAAGACCCCCGAGCTGAAAAGCTTTCTCAGCGCCGTGCTGCACTGAGGACCGCCATGAAATTTGCCGTTTCTTCCCGGCAAAACCGTGTCCACCTGCGGGGTGGAACGGATCTGCAGGAAGGCCGTTTGTTTTTTACTAGGAGCTTGTCATGTTGAATCAATGGATACGCAATTTGGCCATCGCCCTGCTGTCACTTGGCAGCGCCATGGCGCACGCCGACAAACTCGCCGACATCCTTTCCAAGGGCGTCGTGCGTGTTGTCGTGTTTGCGGATGTGCCACCGTTCAGTTCCACCAATGTCAAACGTGAACTGGAAGGCTTTGACGTGGATCTCGCCAAGATGGTCGCCGATGCCCTGGGTGTGAAGCTGGAACTGGTTCCCGCCACGGCCGCCAATCGCATTCCCTACTTGCTCACCGACAAGGCAGACATGAACATCGCGGCGATGTCCGTCACCGCCGAGCGCGCCCGGCAGGTGATGTACAGCGCACCGTACGCGGATACGGCATTGGCGGTTTATGGCGCAAAGTCGGCCAAAGTGAAATCGGCAGCAGACATTGGCAAGCTGAAAACCAGCGTCGCCAAAGGCACCACGGAGGACGTCGTGCTGTCGACCGTGAACCCCAACGGCAATGTGATGCGCATGGAAGACAACGCGTCCGCAGTGCAGGCCTATCTTTCGGGTCAGTCACAGCTGCTGGCAGCCAACTCGGTCGTGGTGGTGGACCTGGCTAAAAAGAACCCAGCCAAAGAATTTGACTTCAAGTTCGCGCTGCGCAGAGCACCGGCGCATGTGACGGTAAAGATGGGGGAACACGACTTGTTGCGCTGGCTGAACACCTTTATCTTTCAAAGCACCCTGAACGGCGAACTCAATAACCTGCATGTCAAATGGCTGGGCGGCCCGATGACCGCGCCACTGCCCCCCCTCTGATCCGCGCTACCAATCGCCCATGACGCTGGTCTGACTTCCAGGTAAAGGCTCGTCCCTATGTCGAAACACGATTTCAGTCTCGAGGAGTTCGGTCAGCGCCGTGCGCGGGTGCGTCGTGCGATAGCGGCGGCGGGCCTGGACTGGCTCGTGATCTTCCATCCGGTTGGCATTCATTGGCTTACCGGCTCCGACGCCAAGAGTTATCAGGAATTCCAGTGCCTGCTGATTTCCGCAAAGCCAGGGCCGCTGGCTGTGCTCACCCGCGAAGGGGAGCGCAACGAATTCCAGGATGACGCGTGGGTGGATGCGATCCACACCTTCGGCGGCGGTGAAAACGAGGACCCCGTCGCTGCTTTCGACAAGCTGTCCTGTGCCCTCGGCCTTCCCGGCACACGTGTCGGCATGGAAGTGCCGGCCTACTACCTGCATCCGCATCACTATGTACGGATCAAGGCACTGCTCGGTACCTCCCTGGTGGCCGAGCCTACCAACTTGGTCCATGACCTGAAACTCGTCAAATCGGACGCGGAACTGGCCTGCATCCGCACAGCTAGTGCAAAAGCCGACGCCGCAATGGCTGTGTTCGCCGACGCACTGCAGCCTGGCCGCAGCGAGCTTGCGCTTGCCGCAAAGATCTGCGAATCGCTGCTGGCAGCCAACAGCAGCCTCGCAGCCAGCCCCATCAATCTGGTTTCGGGAGAGCGATCGAGCTTCAGCCATGGCGCACCGACGGAACGGATGCTGCGACTGGGCGACTTCGGCAATGTCGAGTTTGGCGCCACGCATCGGCGCTACACATCGACCATTGGCCGCCAGTTCAGCCTGGGCGCACCAACCGCACGCATGCTCGAGATTTACGACGTGGTGCGTCGAGCCAGCGACGCGTGCCTGGCCGCCATCCGGGACGGAGTGCCTGCGACTGCTCCGCATGAAGCCGCCAAGGGGGTGATCGTCCAGGCTGGCATGGAGCGCTACCGCGTGCACACCTCGGGTTATGGGCTGGCGCCAGGTTTTCCGCCCACCTGGGGCGAACCCCTGCATCTGCTGGCCGACAGCACCTACACGCTGCGCGCTGGCATGGTGATCACCGTCGAGCCACCGGTATTCATCGGCGAGGAGCGGTTAGGGGCCCGCCTGATCGACAACGTGCTGGTGACACACGACGGCGCCGAACTGCTGTCGCGCTTCAGCCGCGACTTGATCGTGGTGTCATAGCGGCGAACCCGTCGCATGCGAAAGAATCGAAGGGAATCGACCAGCCAGGGTGACCCGAGAACAGAGTGCTGGCACAGGGAGCTTTAGCGCATAAGTATTCAAGGATCAGTGGGGTCCAAAGAGTCAAGGATTTCTAGGTATTTTTTCCAATAGGAGTAAATCATGTTCAGAAAATGGGTTCAAACGATCGCCATCATCGCCTTGTCACTCGGGCTGCTTCATACGGCCCGGGCAGACAAGCTGGAAGACATCATTTCTAAGGGTGTGATCCGCATTGGCGTGCCACTGGATGTCCCACCCTTCGGCTCACAGAACGTGAACCGCGAAGCAGAGGGCTTTGACGTGGACATGGCCAATATGGTGGCCAAGGCTTTGGGCGTCAAACTCGAGCTGACGCAGATCACCGGCGCCAACCGCCTGCCCTTTTTGCTGACTGACAAGGTCGACGTGGTGATCTCGGTCATGGGCCTGACGCCAGAACGCGCCAAACAGATCATGTTCAGCGCGCCTTATGCCAACACTTCGCTGGCGGTCTACGGACCCAAAAATATCGTGGTCAAGTCGGCGATGGACCTGGGTAAATTCAAGGTGGCCGCAGCCAAAGGCACCACCCAGGAAATGGCGTTGTCAGCAGCCAACCCCAAAGCCAACATCATGCGCACAGAAGATGACGCCACTGCCGCGTCGGCCTATTTGTCTGGTCAGGCTCAATTGTTTTCGACCAACAGCATCGTCGCCATCGATCTGGCCAAGAAGAACCCTAACAAGGAATTCGATCTGAAGTTCAACATCCGCAACAGCCCAGCCCACATGGGCGTGAAAATGGGTGAGCACAACCTGGTGCGCTGGCTCGACTCCTTCGTGTTCTTCAACACCCAGAACACCGAGCTCGACAAGCTGCACCTGAAGTGGCTGAACCGCAAGATGGACCCGATGCCGACTCTGTGATGAGCAGCAAACTGCCCCCTGAGGTGCGCTGGGACCGGATGACGGCCCCAGACCTGGTGCGCGCCGCACGCAAAAAAACGGTCGTCATCATCCCTTTGGGCGCCACCGAGCAGCACGGGCCGCATCTGCCGACGCAAGTCGACTGGCGGCTGGCCTACGAAGTGTCGTTGCGTGCGGCGGGCCAGATGCACGCGCCCTTTCGTGCTCTGGTTACGCCGGCTATTCCCTTTGGCATGTCTGAGCACCACATGTCATTGGGCGGCACGCTGACCCTCAACTATGCAGCCATGGCCGCGGTGGTCGGCTGCATTGTGAAGTCAGTGGCCCGGCATGGTTTTCGCCGCATCTTTGTGATGAACGGCCATGGCGGCAATATTGCTGCGCTGGAAACCATCATCACCGAGTTGACGGTGGAGCTGCAGCTGCCCCTGGCGGCTGGCACCTACTGGCATATCGCCGAATCGTCCATTGCCGGTATCCTGACGCAGCAGGACCGGGTG
>CAJASG010000083.1 GCA_903944555.1 uncultured beta proteobacterium | reverse complement strand
GGCCTTCAAATCAAACACTGCAGCGTCAATGTCGGATGCTTGGGTTTCCAGATCGCGGGCAGACTTTTCTTTTTCAAGAATCCGGGTAGTCAGCACGAGCTGTTCAGCATCGCTCGCTTTATCTTTCTTCAAGCGCTTGAGCTGGTCTTTCAAATCCACCACAGCGGCTTTGATTTGTCCGGCCTCGTCGAGCAGGGGCTGCATCTCGGCGCGGGCCTTGGTGCGGTGAGCGGCGAAATCCACCGTCCACGAATAGCGGCTTTCGCCTCCTGGCTTGCCGTGCTGTTGCAGCATGCGGGCATAGCTGGGGAAGTTCTTGCCAGCGCTCTCTTCATCGGCCTGCCAATCGGCGGTGAGGATGGCAGGTAATTGCGCGTCGGCCAGCACCCCGCCATTGGGGTCAAAGCCAAAGTGCGCCAGCGTCAGCGGCGTTTTCTTGCCGACCTTCACATATGACAAGTCGTAGTACCAAGTCTTTCCGGTCTTCTTGCCCTTGGTGAAAAACAGCAGATTGGTTTTTACACCCGCGCCAGCGGTAGAGAACACGCCACCAGGCAGGCTGACGATGGCCCACAGATCGCACTCATCTACCAGTTTGCGTTTGGTCTCAACGAAGGAGCTCTCATTGGTGCGAAACAGCAAGCCCTCGTCCAGCACTATGGCGCAGGAGCCCTTCGGAGCCAGCTCACCGAGGATGTCCTGCACAAACAGCACTTGCGTCGAGCTGGTTGGGTAGGAAAAATTGTTTTGTGCAGACTTCCCTTCCTTGCCGCCAAACGGCGGGTTGGTGAGGATGACATCAAACTGCTTGGGTGCTTGTTCAAAAAGCCCCGCGTAGGTCGCACGCCGCTCCAGTGTGTTGCCGTGCCACAGATTGGGCTGGTCGATGCCGTGCAGTACCAGATTGGCCAGCGCAATCGGGAACACCAGATTTTCTTTTTCGCGCCCAAAGAAAGTGTCGTGCGTGAGGGTGTCGATGTCGGTGCTGGTGGCACTTTGGCCCAACTGGCGGGCGATGTGTTCGTAGGCAATGGCCAGAAAGCCACCCGTGCCGCAACAGGGGTCGTACACCGTTTTGCCCAGTTGCGGATTGACCGTGTGCACCATGGCGCGGATCACCTCGCGCGGCGTGAAGAACTGGCCGCCGTCGGAATTTTTCTCGCCCATCTTCAACAGTAGGTCTTCATACACCTGCGACAAGGTGAAGAAGTGCTGATCGTCCACATGGTCGATGTTGATCTGGTGCACTTTGTCGAGGATGTCACGCAGATTGGCTTCAGAATCGACGCGCACCTTTTCCACCGCCGTCATGGTGCGGCCCATGATGCGTTGCTTACGGCTGGCTGCCGGGTTGGGCAGGCCGGTGCGGGTGTCGATATCCAGGCTGTGCAGATGCGGCAACAACTCCTTGTTGATGAACTCGAACAGCTTGCCATCGCCCGCAGCAAACAGCGCTTGCCGTTTCCAGCCGAAAGGTTTGCCCTCGGCGGTTTTCGGGTGATCTGGCTTCTCGGAATAAGGGGCCGCCCAATCCTGCCAACGGTAAGGGCTGTGCAGCGCAGACGAAAAATCTGCGCCCAACACTTCGGCCTCTTCGCGCGCGCGGGCTTCCTGCGCGTCCAGAATGCGCAGAAACAGAATCCAGGTTAGCTCCGGCACGTACTGCAAGGCGCTGGCGCAGTTGGAGCGGCGCATCACATCACAGATGCTTTTGACGAAGCTCCCGAGCGACTGCGTCGAGGCGATGGCCTTCGGTGCCTTGGTCTTGGTGGCAGCTTCGGCGTTTTTCCTGGGTCTGGCCATTGCTTCTATTTCTCCGCTTTCGTGTTCGTTTTCGTTTTTGCCAGCTTTTTCTGCAGCGATTCAATCTGCTGGATACTCGATTCGGGTTTGGGTAACTTCTCGGGCATGGTGCCGCCCAGCTCATCAATCGTCTGGCGCACCTTGCGGCCGACCTCGAAATGGGTTTTGTTGGCTTGTGCTTTGCCGCTCACCTGATCACGACGCAGCTTTTCTTCGGTCTGTGTGGCGCGGAACAGGTTGGCGGCCAGTTCGGTGCTACCCATGTGGTCGAGAATCTTCTGGCTCTTCTTCAATCCCTTGCGGGCATGAATCTCCTTGTTACCCAAGCCGCCGTATAAACCCTTGTAGCCGTGATCCTGAAAAATGGCGTAGTCGAGACTGGTTTCCACGCCCGCATCCTTGGCCGCAGCGGCCAGATGCTTATTGTGCGTGGCCAATTCATTGCGAATGGCGAGGCGCTTTTCGTCTTCATTGAGTTGCGCGAATTTTTTGTCATCGGCGAGCTCTTGCCGCCGTGTCTGCATCGCAAAATAGGTCTGACCGTTGGCGATCACCGGTTTGCCGGGGTCGCCATTCTGTACGATCAGATAACAGGCGTAGCGGGACAGGCGTACATCTGGCAATTCACGCCGCGCACCCGAGCCGATGTCGACCATTTCGAGGACATCCTCGAAATGGTCGACAATCGCTTGGCCACTGTTGCGGCAGGCCTCGCGGGCACGCTCGATCACCGGCAGAAAATGGCGGTATTCGGAATAATCCAACACCTTGCCCAACGGTCGCGACAGCCAGAACTCGTTGCCCTCGGCATCGGCCTGACGGATACCCTCGAAGGTGGCGTGGTGCTGTTGGGCGATTTTTTTGTTTGTCATGAGCATTCCTGTTGGGCGAAGGCCTGCGCGAGCACACGATTGGGAAGGCGGTTGATGTCTTCCAGCGCGGCCTTGCTTGAATTTTCCAATGCGTCGATTTCAGTCATGGCTGCCTGGATGCGCGCCACGATGTGTTGCTGTTCGGTCTTGCTGGGGGCGGGCACTTCCAGCGCCTTCAGCAGCGCACCGTTCAGGTTGGCCTGATTGCCGCCCCGGTCTTCCGATAAATCGCGCAAATCCTGATACGACGATTTCAGCCAGAGATAGAGAAAGTCCGGCTCCCAAGTGTCATTGGGCAGGATGGCGAAACAGGCTTGATTGGTCGTAGCGGGGATTTCCAGAATGGCCGACTGCCCGCGTGTTTTTCCTTGCCCATACATCGCAATGAGGATGGTCTTGGACGGCAGCAAGGACAAGGAGCATTCCGCCAGCGCCAGTTTTGAAATGGCTTCTTCGGTCGCGGTGATGGGTGCAAACGCGACCTCGCCGGTTTTCACCCAAGCGATTTCCGCCGGTTGCCAATACGGCTTGTTGCCGCGTGAGGGCGTTGAGCCGCTGGTGGTTGCGGCGTAATCGCCGAGTTTCTTCTTCGGCGCGGCATCAAACTCCGAAAAGAATGCCTTGAGCATGCGGGCGCGCAGCAAGCGGGTATCGCTCAACTGCACCTGCGCCGCCTGCCGGGCGGTTTCCACTTCGGCCAGTTGGGCTTTCAGGCGGGCGGCGATTTGGCGTTGTTCGTCGATGCTTTCTGGGTGGCTGATTTCAAATATTTCCAGAGCAGACTTGGAAACCTCCGCAAACGTCGAACCACTTCCTAGCGCTTGAATATCAGCCATCCGATGTTTTAAAGTGAAGTACAGAAACTCCGCATCCAGCTCACTCGTGCAAACAAAGCTTTTGCACCCCTGATTTGTATGCAAGGGGAGTCCTGAGATTGCAAGGTGCCCTATCGGTGCTCGCGATGACATTACAACTG
>CAJASG010000082.1 GCA_903944555.1 uncultured beta proteobacterium | reverse complement strand
TGACGCGTGCCATGGACGGCAAGGCGGAAGCCCTGTTCTACAACAGCACAGTCACGGGCGTGGTGCTGGCCGACGGTCTGCAAAAAGCCATTGAGGAGGCGATTGCCAAGCTGCCTATCCCGAAGGTCATGACCTACCAGCTGGAGAGCGATTGCGCGCTGCCGGGCTGGAGCAGCGTGAGCTTTGTGCGCCCCGCCCACGGGCTGGTGGCACTGCATGGCGCGGACGTGGTACCGCTGCATGTGCTGGGTCTGCGTTCGGGCAACAGCACGCAAGGCCACCGTTTCGAAGCGGCTGTGTCGCCGGTGGTGATCGCCCACGCGGATGCCTATGCCTCCACTTTGGCGCAAGAAGGTGCCGTGATCGCCAGTTTTGCCGAGCGCCGCGCCGAGATCGTGCGGCAGTTGGCCGCTGCGGCCACCCAAGTCGGCGGTGGCTGCAAGCCGATTGACGACGAAGCGCTGCTGGACGAAGTGACTGCCCTGGTCGAGCGCCCCAATGTACTGGTCTGCGAGTTTGAAAAAGAGTTTCTGGATGTGCCGCAAGAGTGCCTGATTCTGACCATGAAGGCCAATCAGAAGTACTTCCCGTTGCTGTACGCGGCCAACAAGCTCACCAACCAGTTTTTGGTGGTGAGCAACATCAGCCCGGCGGACACCAGTTTTGTCATCGGTGGCAACGAGCGGGTGGTGCGCCCGCGTCTGGCCGATGCCAAGTTTTTCTTTGACCAGGACCGCAAGAAAACGCTGGCTTCGCGTGTTGAAGGCCTGGGCAAGGTGGTGTACCACAACAAACTTGGCTCCCAGGGTGAGCGTGTAGCGCGGGTGCGGGCGATTGCCAAGGCTATTGCCCAGCACCTGGGTGATGCGTCGCTGGTGGCGCAGGCCGACCAGGCGGCGAACCTGGCCAAGACCGATCTGGTCACCGACATGGTGGGTGAATTCCCTGAGCTGCAAGGCATCATGGGTGGCTATTACGCCCTGAATGATGGTCTGCCTGCGGCCGTGGCCCACGCGATTGAAGACCATTACAAACCGCGCTTTGCTGGCGATGAGCTGCCGCGCAACCTGGTCGGTGTGGCTGTGGCTCTGGCGGACAAGCTGGAAACGCTAGTGGGCATGTTTGGCATCGGCAACCTGCCCACCGGTGACCGTGACCCGTTCGCGCTGCGCCGCCATGCGCTGGGCGTGATTCGCATGCTGGTCGAGAAGGATTTGCCTCTGGATCTGAATGCACTGGTGCGCAGCGCGGTGCCGGTGTTCGGTGACATGATTGTCGACCCAACTATTGCGCTGACGGACTTCATCTTCGACCGCCTCGCCGGTTCCCTGCGCGAGCAGGGCTACAGCCCACAAGAGGTCGACGCTGTGTTGACACTGCGCCCACAGCGTCTGGGCGATGTGCCCAAGCGATTGGCGGCGGTGCGCGCCTTTGCCGCCTTGCCCGAAGCGCCCGCGTTGGCGGCTGCAAACAAGCGCATTGGCAACATCCTGAAGAAGACCGACGATGTGGATGCCCATGTCAGTCCGGTGCTGCTGCAAGAACCTGCCGAAATAGCGCTGAATTCTGCGATGCAAACCGTGCTACCCCAGGCCCACTCCCAGTGGGAAGCGGGTGACTACACCGCCTCACTCCAATCGCTGGCCGCTTTGCGGGTGCCGGTGGACGCCTTTTTTGAAGACGTCATGGTCAATGTCGACGCGCTGGACTTGCGGCTGAACCGTTTGGGCTTGCTCAAATGCCTGCACGTCGCCATGAACCGTGTGGCCGACCTCTCCAAACTGGCCTAAGCGCGGAACAACCAGCGAACCCCCATGAAACTTTGCATCCTCGACCGCGACGGCACCATCAACGAAGACAGCTTGGAGTACATCAAATCGCCGGAGGAGTGGCAGCCCATGCCGGGAGCGCTGGAAGCCATTGCGCGGCTCAACCACGCGGGCTGGCATGTGGTGGTGGCGAGCAACCAATCCGGATTGGGCCGTGGCCTGTTTGATGTGGCCACGCTCAATGCCATGCATGCCAAGATGCACACCATGTTGGCGGCAGTCGGCGGGCGGGTTGATGCCGTTTTTTACTGCCCGCACGCGCCGGACGAAAAGTGCCGCTGTCGCAAACCCGAGCCCGGTTTGTTTGAGCAGATTGGTGAGCGTTACGGTGTGGACCTCAAGAATGTCCCGGCCGTCGGGGACACACCGCGCGATGTGGTGGCTGCGGTGGCTGTCGGCTGTGAGGCGCACATGGTGCTGACTGGCAAAGGCGCTGCATGGCGTGGTCGCAGCTTGCCCGATAGCTTTCCACCACACACGCAGGTGCATGCCGATCTGGCGGCCTTTGCCGATTTTGTAATTGCTCGGGAAAGCGCACACGCATGATGCCGGTGATTCGCTCGCTCCTGCACATGGCCTGGATGGCGCTTACGGTCATCCCGTGGGGGTTCACCCTGGTGGTGGTCTCCATCTGGGTGCGGCGCACGCCGCTGTGGTGGTTTGCGGTCAACTGGTTTCGTGTGGTTATTTGGGGTGCGCGGGTCATTTTGGGCATTCAGGTGCGCGTCACGGGGCTGGAAAACCTGCCCGATGGCGATTTGAGCCCGGCGGTGTTGCTGTCCAAACACCAGTCCACCCTGGAGACGCTGCTGCTGCCCACCCTGATGCCGCATCCGTTGGCGTTTGTGTTCAAGCGCGAGCTGCTGCGCATTCCGTTTTTCGGCTGGTCGATGGCCCGCCTGGACATGATTCACATCAACCGCGAGTCGCGCGCATTGGCCATGAAGCACGTCATTGCGCAAGGCAAGGTGCTGCTGGCCCAAGGCACCTGGGTCATCATGTTCCCCGAGGGGACGCGCATGGCCCGTGGTGAAAAGGGCACCTACCAGACAGCAGGTACACGCCTGGCCGTGGAGGCCGGTGCGCCCGTGATTCCGATTGCGGTCACGTCCGGCAAGTGCTGGCCGCGCATGAGCTACGTCAAGTACCCCGGGGTGGTGGATGTGTCGATTGGCAAGCCCATTCCCAGTGTGGGCCGCGAGCCCAAGGAGTTGATGCGCGAGGTGGAGGCCTGGATCGAAGCCGAGATGCACCGACTGGACCCCGAGTCTTACCCGGACAGCAAAGACGGCCCACACTAGCGTGCACCCGCTGCTCAAATACACGCTGGACCTGTTTGATGCCTTGCCGGCCCCCAAGCCGGTGGTCCGCAAAACGCCAGCGCGGCCCCGCAAGCCGAAAAACGGTGAAGTTTACAAGCCTTTTGTGCCTGTAGCCCCCGTGGAATATGCGCAAGAAGCTCCTAAAATGATAGCAAATGACGGGCCGCAACTGCCCGCACTGGCGCCGCAGACCTTGCACCAGGCGATTGCGCCAGCCGCTTTTGCCCACCCTCGCGCCAACCGCGAGGTGCGTCTCGCCAACGCGGTTGTCTCCTATGCGTTTGAACGAGCCAAGCGCCGCACCATTGGTTTTGTTGTTGGTCCAGACGGTTTGGTGGTGCGGGCCCCAAAGTGGACGCCGATTTTCGAGGTGGAAGCCGCCTTGCAGGCCAAGGCCGGTTGGATCATCCGCAAGCTGGGCGAAACGCAAGAGCGCCAGAGCCGCCGCGAGGAGGCGCGCGTGGTCTGGTGTGATGGCACGACGCTGCCGTATTTGGGGGGCAGCATCACGGTACTGCTGGACCCCAGTCACACCTTTTCTGGCGCGGGTGCGCAGTTGGATGCGGATACGCCGGACACGGCACCGCGCTTGCTGCGGGTGGGTCTGTCCAAAACTGCCAGCGCAGACCAAATTCGCGATGCGGTTCAAGCATGGCTGATGCGCCAGGCGCAGGCCAACTTCAAACAGCGGTTGGACCACTTCGCGCCGCTGCTGCAGGTGCAGTGGCGCCGCCTGAGCCTGAGCAATGCAGGAACCCGCTGGGGAAGTGCCCGCATTGACGGCTCGATCCGCTTGAATTGGCGGTTGATTCATTTTCGCCAGTCGGTGATCGACTACGTGGTGGCCCACGAGCTCAGTCACCTGCGGGTCATGGACCACAGCCCGCGTTTTTGGGACACCGTGCGCACCGTGGTGCCGGATTACGCCACCTTGCGTGGGCAACTCAAAGACGATGCTATGCCCCGGTGGTAGTGCACTGCAACTAACGCCGTTCAGGCCTCGACCGTGCGTTTGCTGCGTTGCTTTTTCAGACGGA
>CAJASG010000081.1 GCA_903944555.1 uncultured beta proteobacterium | reverse complement strand
CGCGCAAGTCTTTCATGGCGACCTGCAGTGCCTGGCCCAGGTCCTTGTTGCTGGTTTTGACCGCCAAACCAATGGGCCAGCCCTTGTCGGGCAAGCCCGGCAGTGTCAGGGTATCAACGACAAACTGACTAGCCCTGATTTTGTCGCCCGCCAATGCTGACTCTGCCTGTGAGCGCAGCACATAGGCCGCGTCAGCGCGCCCCTGTAGCACCTCTGTTGCAGCGTCCACGCCCGAGCTAAAAAGCGCCACTTGGGCGCTGAGTTGACCGCTTTGCTGCCCAATCAATGCACTGGCGGTACCGGTGCCACGCTCAGCGGCCAATTTGTGGCCTTTCAGGTCGTCGGGTGCGTCAAATTTTGCCAGCGCCTTGACATTGCGCATTAAGGCGGGCACCTGACGCATGTACGGTGAAAAAATAACCACCTGCCGGTTTTGTTGAGCGAGGTACTTGTCCACCGGCACGTTTAGCATGACATCGGCCGGACCGTAACCCAGGTAATGCCCACGCCAGACCATGTTGCGTAAATCGTCGCCCATGTTCTCACCAGCATCAAACGGCAGAAGCACCAGCCCCAGCTTCATTTGCTTGGCCAGGGCCTGGGCAATGGAGATGTCCAACCCCACCATTTCGCCACTTTTTCCGCTGGAGAACGGAGCGTTGTCTTTATAGACCGCCACCGTGAGGATGCCCTTGGCCCGAACTCTCGCCAGATCCTCGAGGTCGGTTTGCGCCATGGCAGCAGTCGCGCCCAAGGCAAGCAACAGCCCCATGCTTTGTCGCCGGCTGAGCTTGCCGTAGCTAAGGGTTGCAGGGGATTCAGGTGGTGATGTTAGTGGCATGGGTGTAGGGCTGAAACAAGGGTTGAACAGGACTGTCGCGAAGCATCAATGCCGCACTGTGATCGCAGCTCAGGGCTCGCGACGGGTCTCGATGTAAGTGCGAATTGTCCAAATGGCTTCCTGCGTCAAAATACCCTCAAAGTGCGGCATGTAAACACGCCCATCGCGCACCCGGCCACGCCTGACCGTTGACAAAAAGTAGTCGTCCATTTCTTTGAAGCAAATGGCCTTGGCATTGGCATCAGCCATACCCATGCAATCGGCGTCGATCTTGCGCAGGTCTGGTGACATTCCTCCAGATATTGCTTCCAGGCCGTGGCAGCGTGCGCAGTTCTGGTTGTAGGCTGAGGTACCTATGCGCAACGCCTCAGCGTGTGCGGCGCCCGTGCTGTAGGGGTTGGCCTCTAGCCACTTGGTGCCCAGCTGGGGTAGCGTACTGGTGTCCACAGCCTGTGGAACAACATCACCATGCGCCCACGCAGACGAGGTGATAAAAACCAACGACACACAAACAACCGTGAGTGCGCGCCTAGCGGAGAAAGCAATGAGTGCCTGCATGAAAAATCCTTCTTAAAGCTCAGTAGACAGTTACCAAGTAGCAATAAGCAAGCCATACGCGCTGCGCTCTCAATCCCCTGGGGTTTGAGTCACAAACCGGCTGCAAGGACTTGAACACCTGTGCCAATTTGGCTCAACTGTCACATTTTTTTGCAACGCATCTTTTTGACTTGGGTTCGGGGGCAAGGGTTTGTGCTAGTGATGTGCTACACCTGCAGGCGCGACAATCAGCACTGTGAACTCCTGGCTCCCACAACATGTCGATCTCTGAATCACGCGGGCGGCCCTTGGCCCAAGGCGATGATGCGGCGGATTTTTTTTCCCTGATCGAGCAGTCCCACGCCCGGTCTGCGCACTACGGAATCACCTGCGCGGACCAGGTCGATTTTTCTCCAGCAAGCCAACGAGCCCTGGTGCAAGCGCTTGATGAAAATCGTTTTCTATTCCAGCACGCAGCGCCCGTCATGGAGACGCTCTACGCTCAAATAGTCAACACCCACAGTGTGGTGCTACTGACCAGTGCGGATGGCTTGGTGCTGCACTCCCTGGGCGACCCTGACTTTCTCGCCAAGGCCTCACGCGTAGCCCTGGTGCCTGGCGTGGAGTGGTCCGAAAAAAGCAAGGGCACCAACGCCATTGGCACCGCATTGCATGAAAAGCGATCTTTGATGGTGGAGGGCAACCAGCACTTCATGGACATCAACCATTCCTTGAGT
>CAJASG010000080.1 GCA_903944555.1 uncultured beta proteobacterium | reverse complement strand
TCGGTGAAAGAGCTTTGCGCCCTGGTGCACAGCCACGGTGGCCGCGTGTAAGTGGACGGAGCCAACATGAACGCACTGGTGGGCACCGCCGCCCCCGGAGAGTTTGGCGGCGACGTCAGCCACCTGAACTTGCACAAGACCTTCTGCATTCCCCATGGCGGTGGCGGCCCCGGCGTCGGCCCGGTATGCGTAGTGGCAGACCTGGTCCCGTTCCTGCCCGGCCACGCCACGGGAGGCGTAGCGGGCACGGGCGCAGTCAGCGCGGCGCCTTTGGGCAATGCCGCGGTGTTGCCGATCAGCTGGATGTACTGCCGCATGATGGGCGCTGCGGGACTGCAGCATGCGACCGAAGCGGCCATTTTGGCGGCCAACTACATCAGTGCCCGCCTGAGGGACTTCTACCCCACGCTGTACGCCAGCGCCAACGGCCATGTCGCGCACGAGTGCATTCTGGACCTGCGCCCTCTGAAGGAGACCTGCGGCGTGATGGCCGAGGACGTGGCCAAGCGCCTGATGGACTACGGCTTCCATGCGCCCACCCTTTCCTTCCCCGTGGTCAACACGCTGATGGTGGAACCCACCGAGAGCGAGACTTTGGCCGAGCTGGACCGTTTCATCAACGCCATGATCGCCATCCGCGGCGAGATTGCCAAAGTGGAAAGCGGTGTTTGGCCGCAGGACAACAACCCACTGAAACACGCACCGCACACCTCCGCTAGCCTGCTGGGTGCCGATTGGGACCGCCCGTATTCGCGTGAGTTAGCAGCGTTCCCGGTGGCAACACTCAAGGATGTGAAATACTGGCCAACCATTGGCCGTGTCGACAACGTGTATGGGGATCGCAACCTGAGTTGCAGCTGCATCCCGGTGTCTGATTACGCCAACGACTAAGCCAACGAGGAACCAGCAACCAAGCATCGTCAACCGAGAGCGGCATCGCATTGCATGCAGCCGCTCTGGCCAGATCCGATCTGGCATCACAGCGGGAGAGTCTGCAGCCATTCAAGGCTGCAGCGCCGAAGGAGCAACCACCCCGGAAACTCTCAGGCAAAAGGACCGCTGTGGTCATTAGCACTCTGAAGAGCTGCCGTGGTTTTGTCACCCGGCACACCGCAGGAGCAAGCGCGCAGCCCACCAGGCGGCGTGTGAATCTCTCAGGTCGCAAACAGAGGGGGTCGCCCAGTACACATGGTGTGTGCCGGGTGACCTTTTTTGTTTCCGACAGCTTCTGAAAGAAGAGTGCTCCCATGCAACACATTGCCATCATCGGCGGCGGTATTACCGGCGTCACCAGTGCCTACACTTTGGCCAAAGCGGGCTACCGCGTCACCCTGATCGAAAAAAACCGCTATGCCGGGATGGAAACATCCTATGCCAATGGCGGTCAGCTGTCGGCCTCTAACGCCGAGGTCTGGACCCATCCCAGCACCTTGGTCAAGGGCCTCAAGTGGATGTTCACCAAGGACGCCCCCCTGCTGCTCAATCCCCTGCCCACCTGGCACAAATTGAGCTGGATGGCCGAGTTTGTCGCCGCTATTCCCCGCTACCGCGACAACACCATCGCTACCACCCGCCTGGCGATCGCGGCGCGGCAGCACCTGTTTGACTGGGCGCAGGCCGAGGGCATTGACTTTGACCACAAGCGCAAAGGCATTCTGCACATCTACCGCAACAAGGCCGGCTTCGACCATGCAGGCGCGGTGTCAAAGTTGCTGGCTGCGGGCGGCCTGGAGCGCCGGGCGGTAACGCCGCAGGAGATGCGTGCCATCGAGCCGACCCTGCAAGGGCAGTACTACGGTGGTTACTTCACAGAGAGTGATTCGACCGGGGACATCCACAAATTCACCCACGGCCTGTCGCTGGCCTGCGCACGCCTGGGGGTGCAGTTTCTGTACGGCCAACAGGTCGTGCGGGCGTCGACCGACGGCAAGCGTGCGCGCCTGGAGTTGCGCAGCACTCCAACCGATGGCGCGGCGCAGGCAGAAACACTGGAATGCGATGCGCTGGTGGTCTGCGCCGGTGTGCACGGCCGGGCGCTGGCAGCGCAGCTGGGGGATCGGCTCAACATCTACCCGGTGAAAGGCTACTCGATCACCGTGCAACTGGAGGACGAAGCCAGCCAGCAGGCCGCGCCCCAGGTGAGCCTGCTCGACGATGAAACCAAGCTGGTCACCAGTCGCTTGGGGCAACACCGCTTCCGGGTGGCGGGAACGGCGGAGTTCAATGGACTAGACCTCGATATCCGTGCCGACCGCATTCGCCCGCTGACCCAATGGGTGAACCAATGCTTCCCCGGGGTGAATACCCGGCGCGCCGAGCCCTGGGCAGGCCTGCGCCCCATGCTGCCCAATATGCTGCCGCGCGTGGGCCAGGGCTGCATGGCCAATGTGTTTTACAACACGGGCCACGGGCATTTGGGCTGGACGCTTTCTGCCGTGACGGCGGACTCGGTGGCGCAGGCGGTGGCCCGGACAAGAGGTGT
>CAJASG010000079.1 GCA_903944555.1 uncultured beta proteobacterium | reverse complement strand
TGAGTCGAAGACCGGGAGATTTGAACCGCCTCTCGTGAATATTGGCGTAGGCGACGACATCACAATTAAAGAGCTGGCGGAAACAGTGAAGCAGGTGGTTGGCTATGCCGGTGAGATCGTGTTTGATGCGACGAAACCGGACGGAACGCCACGCAAGTTGATGGACGTATCACGTCTGACGCTGGCTGGCTGGCTGGCGAGCACCGGGCTGGAACAAGGACTATCGGACGCCTACCGAGACTTTCAGACGCAATGACCGGCATGATTCACCCGGCCAGGCGTCGATTTCGAAGGGGTTGCGCGTGGCGCTGAAAAAAAACCTCTCCCTGATGGGTGTGACAGCGGCGTTTCGCCTTGGTGCAGGGCTGCTGACATTTTCGGTCGTAGCACGACTGCTTGGTCCTGAGTCGTTTGGCGTCTTGATGCTATGGCTTTCGGTGTCAGCACTGATCACGATCATCACCAACTACGGACTTACCCCGTACGTATTGCGTGAGATGGGAGCGAATCCGGGATCAGCCGAAGTCATCATCAACGAAGGCATTACTGGCAAGCTGTTCCTGACGGCAATCGTAATCGTTCTTTCGGTTGGCGGAGCCTGGTATTTCGGAATTGACCATAAACAGGTGTTCTTCAGTCTACTTCTGGCGGCGGTGGCCGATTGTTTTTCCGAGTTCCTGAACGCTGGTTTTCGCGCGCGCAACCGCTTCGATGTAGAAACAAAAATTGCGACAGTAGCTGCGCTAACGCATGCAAGTATCGTTTGCGGTTCGGTTTACCTCAGTCCAACCATGGAAACGGCAGCCATGGCGTACGCTGCTTCCCGCCTTGTTGTTCTGGCCATAACCGTTCCAGCAGTTGCCAAATGTTTTGCAATGCCCCAGCTGGCAGGTTTTCATGCCGCGTTTGCTCGGCTGCGCAACACGGTCAGCTACGCAGTTGATTTTGGCTTCCAGAACTTGTTCGGGCAAATCGACAGCATCGTTCTCAACAGCTTTGTTGGCCCTGTTGCAGTCGGCTTACATCAGGCGGGCATGCGCATATTCCTCGGCGGCGCGCAGGTTGCCCCAATCCTGGCGAACGTGTTTCTCCCTCGCGCTTCGGCCAGCACCCAGTCGAAGGCGGGGTTTAGCCGCGAAAGCAGGCGCGTTCAATTCGTCTTTCTGGGGTTCGGTGCTGCTTTCGGATTGGCACTTGCCGTTCTCGCACAGCCCTTGGTTTCGCTGATTTTCGGGCAAGGCTATCGAGCTCTAATCCCCCTGTTGCCCCTATTCGGCTTGTTGTTTTTTTTGCGGTTTGCAGCGGGGGCTTGGGGCCTGATTCTTACGGCAGCCGGGCAGCAGTCATACAGGATGCAGCTAGGTCTGTTGCATTGGCTTGTAATTGGCGTAGCCGCATGGTTTTTAGTACCTTCACTTGAGAATCGAGGGTGGTTAATTTCCTTGTGTGCTGGAAATTTATTTCAGGGCTTTGTGTATGCGACGCGGGGCCGATCGTTCTTGGATAAATCTTGGGATATCTTTGGGATTACAGCCGTTGGATGTCTGCTATTCCTTCCCTTTCTTGATTTGAATTGAAAGCAAGCAGTCATGTTATTTGGTTCTATTCGAGAAAAACTGTTCCTGCGTCGGCATATGAAAGAACAGTTCACCAGCGATGCCCTGCGCAACTTCTACAGGGATCAGCATGGCCTTGAAATTGGCTTGTACTCTTATGGATGTTTTGACCCGCAACGAATTGCAAAAGGGACGGTAATCGGCCGTTATTGCTCGTTCTCCGATACGTGTCGCATCCTCAATGGCAATCATGGAATCGAGTTTATTTCGCTTCATCCGTATCTCTACAACGTAGCTTTGGGCTGTGTGGAGACAGAGACGATTGTCAGGTCCCAATGTGTGGTTGAAGACGATGTATGGATTGGCCACGCGGCAATAGTGTTGCCTTCGGTTACCGCAATCGGTAGAGGTGCTGTTATCGGGGCGGGCGCGGTTGTTACGAAAAATGTTCCACCATATGCCGTTGTCGCAGGAAATCCTGGCCGCGTCATTCGCTACCGATTTTCGGAAAAACTTATTGCGCAAATAGAGGAAACCCAATGGTGGAAACTGACTATTGACGAGCTAAAGCAACTGATAGTCGAAAACCCGCAAATGGTATTTAAGCCGCAAGAGTATTTTTCCGCGCATGGACTGTGACTGTTAGTCAAACCTGGACTCAATAAACCTATTTAGGGCAGTTGAAGTGAAACTACGAGGCATCTCCGAGATCGTTGAAAATGGCTACTGCGCGGGCTGTGGCCTTTGTGCGTCCATTCTGGGGTCAAGCAAGGTGGAGATGCGCTTGTCGCCTGCCGGTTTCCTGCGCCCCAACGTACTCGGCAAGTTGAATGACGAAGAGACTCAGAATATTCAGACGATTTGTCCCGGCGTGCATCTTGAGTTTCCTGTGGCGCCCGTAGACCGTCATCCGATCTGGGGGCCAATCAATTCTGTCCGAACAGGGTGCTCACTGGATGACGAAATCCGGCGCACCGGGTCGTCGGGCGGGGTGCTTTCCGCATTGGCGCTTCATCTCCTGGAAACTGGGCAAGTGGATTTCGTTGCCCAGATTGCGGTGTCAGCGTCTGACCCGCTAGGCAACGAGTTGCAACTAAGTCGCACGCGGGAGGATGTCCTGCGGGCCGCTGGATCGAGATATGGCCCATCGGCGCCGCTGGTACGCTTCGAGGAGCTTCTGGCGACTGGGCAACGCTTTGCCTTCATCGGAAAACCCTGCGATGTCGCGGCCGTCAGGCAGCTTGCTGCAATTAGA
>CAJASG010000078.1 GCA_903944555.1 uncultured beta proteobacterium | reverse complement strand
GGTGCAGTTTTGAAAATTGCATCAAAACCGCACCAATACACAGCATTTCACACAAAGAGGTAGATATGGAAGCACTCAAACAGGGCGCAGACGCCTTGTTCATTCTTCTCGGCGGCATCATGGTCCTGGCCATGCACGCCGGTTTTGCATTTCTGGAGCTCGGCACCGTGCGCCGCAAGAACCAGGTCAATGCGCTGGTCAAGATTCTGGTGGACTTCTCGGTCTCCACGGTCGTGTACTTCGTCATCGGCTACAGCGTGGCCTACGGCACCAGTTTCTTTGTTGGCGCCGAACAGTTGGCCGCCAAGAACGGCTACGACCTGGTCAAGTTCTTCGTCCTGCTGACCTTTGCCGCCGCCATTCCCGCCATCATCTCCGGCGGCATTGCTGAGCGCGCCAAGTTCTGGCCCCAGCTGATCGCCACCGCCGTGATCGTGGGCTTTATTTACCCATTCTTCGAAGGCATTGTCTGGAACCAGCACTTTGGTGTGCAGGCCTGGATCAAAAGCCTGACCGGCGAAGAGTTTCACGACTTTGCCGGCAGCGTGGTGGTGCACGCCTTGGGTGGCTGGATCGCTCTGCCCGCCGTGCTTTTGCTGGGCGCCCGCGCCAACCGCTACCGTAAGGACGGCGGTATTTCAGCCCACCCGCCCAGCAGCATTCCGTTTCTGGCGCTGGGCGCCTGGGTGCTGACGGTCGGCTGGTTTGGCTTCAACGTGATGAGCGCGCAAACGCTGGACAAGATCTCGGGCCTGGTGGCGGTGAACTCATTGATGGCCATGGTGGGCGGCACGCTGGCGGCACTGGTGGTAGGCAAGAACGACCCCGGCTTTGTGCACAACGGCCCGCTGGCGGGCTTGGTCGCAGTCTGCGCGGGCTCGGACCTGATGCACCCGCTGGGTGCGCTGGTGGTGGGCGCGGTGGCCGGGGGCATCTTCGTTTTCATGTTCACGCTGACGCAAAACAAGTGGAAGATCGACGACGTGTTGGGCGTCTGGCCCCTGCACGGCCTGTGCGGCACCTGGGGCGGCATTGCCGCGGGCATTTTTGGCACCAAAGCATTTGGCGGCTTGGGTGGCGTCACGCTGAGCGGTCAACTGATTGGCACCGCCATGGGCGTGGCCTGGGCACTGATCGGCGGACTGCTGGTCTACGGTGCTTTGAAAGTCACCATGGGCCTGCGCCTGAGCCAGGAAGAGGAATACGACGGCGCCGACCTGTCGATCCACAAAATCAGCGCCACCCCGGAGCGCGAAGCCAACTGGTGAAGCGTGGGCGCGCAATGCAGCTGCTATTAATTTAGGAGCTGCTTGCGCACATTCCACGGGCGTTGTGGCTATTATTTGCTTAAGAAACCGCTGGTTTTAAGGCCTCAAACCAGGCCTGCAACGCGGCCCCATGCAGCGGGCGGCTGCCCAGATAGCCTTGCATGACATCGCAGCCCAGACGTGTAATGGTTTCCTTCTCCGCTTCGGTCTCCACGCCTTCGGCGGTCACCATCAGGCCCATGCCGTGGCCCATTTCGATCATGGTCTTGACCAGGCGCTGGGTGCCGGGCAGGCCGTCCACGCCGTCGATGAAACTGCGGTCGATCTTGAGCTCGCTCACCGGCAATTTTTGCAAGTAGGCCAGGGAAGAGTAGCCGGTACCAAAGTCGTCAATCGAAAGCTTGATGCCCATATCCCGCAGCGCATGCAGTACGGCCACGCTGGTTTGCGGGTCGTCCATCAGGCCGCTCTCCACAATCTCCAGGCGCAGGCACTGGGGGTTCACGCCGTGGGTGTCGATCAGGGTTCTGACGCGCTGACAGAAGGTGGGGTCCAGCAAATCCCGGGTGCTCATGTTGACGGCAATGCTGAGCTCGGGGTGGCTGGGCGCCCACGCCGCCAGCGTGCGCAGGGCCTGCTCCAGCATCCAGGTGGTGACCATGCTGATGTAGCCGGTCTGCTCGGCAAAGGGCACAAACTCGGCCGGCGACACAAAACCACGCGTCGGGTGCTGCCAGCGCACCAGGGCCTCGGCGCCCACGGCCAATCCGGTCTTGAGCGAGAACTTGGGCTGCAGCCACATCTGCAACTGGGAGTTGGCAACCGCCACCCGCAGATCCGACACCAGGCTCAGGTGGCTGACACGCGCGGCCTCTTGGGCCTCGCTGTACCAGGCAAAACCCTTCGCCGCTCGTTTGGCGCTGTGCAGAGCGACCTCGGCGTTGCGCATCAGGGTGTTGACCGGCAACGCCGCCCCGTTTACCGCAGAGTCGGCAAAACCATAGGCCACACTGATGTCCACGCTGTGGCCACTGCAGGCGACGGGGGCTGCCATGGCTTGGTCCAGCAACGCGTGCAAGGCCAGCACGGCACCACGGTCCGGCGCATTAAAGCCTGCGGCAAAGGTGCCACCCGACAGGCGAGCCACCACCGGCCCCGGGGCAATCAGGCCCTGCTGGGCCGCCGCCTGAAACACCGCATCGGTGCGCTGCGCCATCTCCTGGATCAGGGTGTCGCCGGTGCCGTAGCCTAGCGTTTCATTGATGACTTTCAAACGGGCCAGGTCCAGCAGCGCCAAATAGCGCGGTGGGGCGACCGGCGCTCCGGGAGGCGTCAGCAGTGCGGTGCGGTTTGGCAGTCCGGTGAGCGGATCGTGGTAAGCCAGTCGCACGATTTGTTGTTCGCGTTGGGCCACAGCATCGGTCATGGTGTTGAGCGCTTGCCCGACCCGGTCAACTTCTTCGGCGCTGGTGGTGGGCACGCGGCTGGTGTAATCCCCCTTGGCAATGCGCCGCGCGGCGGCCTCCAGCTGGGCCAGCGGCACCACCACACTGCGCGTCGTGCGCACACCCAGCCACACGGCCAAGGCCACCGCCAGTACCGAGATGGCCGTGATCCAAAACGCCAGGCGCTCGAACGACGCCTGCTCTTGCGCCAACCCCTCTTCAATGCTCTCGCGCTCGTGCTGCAGCAAGGCATTGGACTCGACCAGCATCGCTTTCAAGGCGGGGTTGACCTGCTCGTTCAAGGCCCGGGTGGCGGCCTTCAGGTCGTTGGCTTCAATTTCGTCTACCGTGGCCAGGAATGCATCCGCGTAGATGGCACGGCAAGCAACCAGCCGCTTGAGTGTGGTCTGTTGAACCTCGTCCAACAGGTCGTTGCCCAGTGATTCGATGATGCCGTCAATTCGCCGGTTGCGGGCATCGACATCGGTGTATTCGGCGACCCGGTTTTCTCGGGGCGCGTTCATCAGGCGCACCATGGCGCCACCCACGCCCTCCGTTTGCAGGGACAGCGCCTGCACGCGCAACAGCCGCTGCATATCCCCGGTGGCAAAACGTTGCGTCACGCCGGTGATGTGGCTGATTTGCAGGTTGGCTTTTACCAACACCAACAGCATCAGCACCACCAGCAGGCCAAAACCCATCGCCAGGCGCCACCCAATGCGCCGCGGATGCCACAAATGACTCATTTTTGCTCCAGCCATGCCCGCAAGGGCGTGTCAAAGGCCCCACGGCCAACGCCATACATGGCCCACGCCGCCAGCAGCACGCCCCAGGTGATG
>CAJASG010000077.1 GCA_903944555.1 uncultured beta proteobacterium | reverse complement strand
GTTGCCGCACTACGTGCGCATCACCCGTGCCGCTGTCATTTCGGAGACTTCGCGCGACTATGTAACGGCTGCACGCATGGGCGGCGCTGGCCACTGGCGCCTGATGTTCAGCGAAGTGCTGCCCAACTGCACGGCCCCGTTGATCGTGCAGGCCTCCCTCGGGATTTCCACCGCCATTTTGGACGCTGCGGCGCTGGGATTTTTGGGCCTGGGCGCACAACCCCCCTCGCCCGAATGGGGAACCATGCTGGCCGATGCACGGGAGTTTGTGCTGCGCGCCTGGTGGGTGGTGACCTTTCCCGGGCTGGCAATCCTGATTACGGTATTGGCTTTCAATCTGCTGGGTGATGGGCTGCGCGATGCGCTGGACCCCAAGCTCAAGCGCTAACAACACGGCAGCACAACACACCATGGCATTGCTTGAAATTGAAAATCTGTCGGTGGAGTTTCCCTCCCACAACGGTGTCATGCACGCGGTAGACGGCGTCAGCCTGTCGCTGGACGCGGGCGAAGTACTGGGTATTGTGGGTGAGTCGGGCTCCGGCAAAAGCGTCACCATGATGGCGCTGATGGGCCTGGTGGCGTTTCCCGGACGGGTCAAGGCCGACACCCTGCGCTTTGACGGCCATGACCTGCTCAAACTCTCGGAGAAGGAGCGCCGCCGCCTGACGGGCAAAGACCTGTCCATGATTTTCCAGGACCCCACCACCAGCCTGAACCCCTGCTTCACCGTCGGGTTTCAATTGGCAGAAACATTGAAACTGCACCTGGGTCTCGACAAGGCACAAGCACGCAAGCGCTCCATTGAGCTGCTGGAGCAAGTCGGCATACCGGCACCCGAGAGCCGCTTAAGTGTCTACCCCCACCAGTTGTCCGGCGGCATGAGCCAACGGGTCATGATTGCCATCGCCATTGCCTGCAACCCCAAACTACTGATTGCCGACGAACCCACCACCGCGCTGGATGTCACCATTCAGGCGCAAATACTGGACCTGCTGCGCAGCCTGCAAAAAGAACGCGGCATGGGCCTGGTGCTGATCACCCACAACATGGGCGTGGTCAACGAAATGGCGCAGCGCGTGGCCGTCATGTATGCAGGCCAGATCATGGAGCAGCGCAGTGCCAACGCGCTCTTCAACACGCCCCAACACCCCTACACCGAAGCCCTGCTGGCCGCCATGCCAGAGCGCAGCAGCGGGCTAAGCCGGCTGGCCACCATTCCTGGCATGGTGCCCGGGTTGTTTGATCGACCCAAAGGCTGCCTCTTTGCACCCCGCTGCGCCTACGCCAACGACGGCCTGTGCCAAACCCGACCGCCACTGCGCACTTGGCAAGGCGGTGCAGTGCGATGTCACTACCCCCTTGGCGAAACAACGCGCAGCGGTCCATCACAAGAGGTGTCGGCATGAACTACCGCCCAATGGACACGACACCGACACCCAACGGATCGACCGTCGTCACGGCAGAGAATCTGCGCCGCGTCTACCCTATCAGCAAGGGCTTGCTGCGCAAGCCTGATTTGCTGCAGGCGGTAAGTGGCGTTTCGTTCAGTGTGCAGGCAGGCAAGACACTGGCCATCGTTGGTGAGTCCGGTTGCGGCAAGTCCACACTGGCCCGCATGGTGGCACTAATCGAATCCCCCTCCGAAGGCTCCTTGACCATCGCCGGGGTGGATGTGGTCAGCGCGTCCGCCTCGGAGCGACGGGCTTTGCGGCAAAAGGTGCAACTGGTGTTTCAAAACCCCTACGGGTCACTGAACCCGCGCAAGCGCATCGGACAGATACTGGAAGCCCCGCTGGAGATCAACAC
>CAJASG010000076.1 GCA_903944555.1 uncultured beta proteobacterium | reverse complement strand
GGTGCAGCCTGCCGGGGTGGCTGGTGAAATTGTGGTGACCCACCTGTCCACCCATGACTTCCCCTTTATTCGCTACCGCACGGGCGATATTGGCGTGCTGGGCACCAGCCCTTGTGCCTGCGGCCGAGGGCTTCCCTTGTTGCAAGACATCCAGGGGCGCAGCACCGATTTCGTGGTGGCCGCAGACGGGACGGTGCTGCACGGCTTGGCCCTCATCTACGTTCTGCGCGATCTGGCCGGCATCCAGTCGTTCAAGGTGGTGCAGGAGTCGCGCGCGCTGACGCGGGTACTGCTGGTGGTTGATGGTGGTTTTGCAGCCGATTCCGTGGTGCAGATCGAACGTGTTTTCAAGCAACGCCTTGGGTCCGAGGTGCGCATTGTGGTGGATCTGGTGGACGGCATTGCGGCCGAAAAATCAGGCAAGTTCCGGTACATCGTCAGCCATGCGTGACGCCATCCTGATTTCTCTCGTCCTGCTTGGATCGCTGACTGCATTGCGGTATCCGTGGGTGGGCATCATGCTGTGGACCTGGCTCAGCATTATGAATCCGCATCGCTACACCTGGGGTTTTGCCTACAGTGCGCCGCTGGCAGCGATTGCCGCAGTGTGTGTTGCGCTGGGCTGGTTGATGACCAAGGAGCGGGAATCGCCTTTCAAGGGCACGCCGGTGACTTTCTTTGTGATTTTCATGGGCTGGATCACGCTGTCCTGGCTGGTGGGCCTGGATGTGGCGGGTGACTATGACGCGTGGAAGAACATCATGAAGATTGATGTAATGCTGCTGGTCGCCTTGACACTGCTGCACAGCAAGCAGCATATTTTTGCCTTGATGTGGGTTTGCACGGGCTCGCTTGCGCTGCTGGGGATCAAGGGGGGCATCTTCACACTGACGTCCGGAGCCAGCAACCGGGTTTGGGGGCCCCCCGGTTCGTTTATCGAGGACAACAACGCCTTTGCGCTGGCTCTGGTGATGACGATTCCTTTGTTGCGCTTTCTTCATTTGCAAGCGCCTCAGCGCTGGGTTCGATTCGGCTTGGTGGCGGCCATGCTCCTGTGTGCCGCTGCCGCCTTGGGCTCGTATTCGCGGGGCGCGTTGCTGGCGATTTCTGCCATGGCCTTGACGTTGTGGTGGCGGGGCGGGAACAAGCTCCGTACCGGATTTGTGTTCTTCGTGATTGCTGCCCCGTTGCTGGTCTTCATGCCGGACGAGTGGGCGGTCCGAATGGGGACCATAAAGACCTATGAGTTTGACGGCTCCGCCATGGGCCGTATCGGTGCCTGGAAAAACTCCTGGGGTATTGCCTGGTATTACCTCACCGGGGTGGGCTTTAACACGGCAACGCCGGAGTTATTTGCCCGGTTTTCACCCAATGCGGAGGCAATTTTGGTTGCGCACAGCAATTACTTTCAGGTCATGGGCAACCATGGGTTTATCGGCCTTGTCCTTTACCTTTCCATTTGGGTGTCTACCTGGCGCACGGCGGGCTGGTTGCGCCAGCAAACCCAGCGGGTGCCACAGACCCAATGGACTGCCGACTTGGGCGCCATGTGCCAGGTGTCACTGGTTGGCTACCTGGTGGGCGGGGCGTTTCTGAACCTGGCCTATTTTGACTTGCCCTACAACCTGATGGTGATGGTGGTGCTGACGCGCGTCTGGGTCGAGAAGAAGAGTTGGAAAACGGAGCCCATTTACCCGCCTGGCTGGAGGACGCTGCCAGGTCTGGCGTTGCCGGCCCAGGCCGCATAAGCCATGCTGTCGCCGTTGCTGAACTGGCTGTCCCCGGCAGGTCCGCAGGCCCGCCTCAGCGTCTTGATTTTTCACCGCGTCATGCCCGCGCCCGATGCACTGTTTCCCGATGAGATGCACGCCCGCCGGTTCGACGAGGTCTGCGGCTGGATTAAGTCGTGGTTCAACGTGCTGCCCCTGGACCAGGCGGTCGCGCGGATGGCGGGCGCCAGCCTGCCGGCGCGCGCGGCCTGCATTACGTTTGATGATGGGTATGCAGACAACTTCCATGTGGCGCTTCCAATTCTGCAGCGCCATGGCTTGAGCGCGACGTTTTTCATTGCTACGGACTTCCTGGATGGCGGGTGCATGTGGAACGACAGTGTGGTCGAGTCGGTGCGCCACGCGAAATGCGCCACGCTGGACTTGTCGTGTCTGGGCTTGGGGTGCCATGCGACGGGGTCCCTGGGTGAAAAACGGCGCACGATTGCCCACCTGATCCCCCAACTCAAGTACCTGCCCGCTGCGCATCGCATCCTTGCCACCGCGCAAATCGCCCAACTGGCAAAGGCCCGCAGCCCGCGTGACTTGATGATGCGCTCGGCAGAGCTGGTCGCCCTACACCGGGCGGGCATGCAAATTGGAGCGCATACCGAGTCGCACCCGATTTTGGCCTTGCTGGATGCCGAGCAGACACGTCGGGAGATCCAGGGGAGCCAGCACTTTCTGGAGCGCTTGCTGGGCGAGCGCGTTGGGCTGTTTGCCTATCCCAACGGCAAACCGGGCGAAGACTACACACCGCTCACGGTCGATGTCGTGCGCAGCCTGGACTTTGACGCCGCCGTCAGTACCGCGTGGGGCACCAACGGCGCGGGCGACGACGTGTTTCAGATCCGGCGCTTTACCCCGTGGGACAAAAGTCGCCTGCGGTTTGGCGCGCGTATGGTGGGGAACTTTGTCTAGAAATTCAAGCAAATAATAGCCACAATGCCCGTGGAATGTGCGCAGCCAGCTATTAATTTAATAGCAATTCAATGGTCAGGATCTTACTTTGAAGAAGGGCGCTTTGGCGGCAAGCCATTGCTCCAGCATCATCAAAATCCAAACCATTTCACCAAAGTAGGCCGGGTGCTCTTGCAGTCGCCGTGTCAACAGGGTCTGCACGAAGTCAGCTCTGACGACGCCGCGCTGGGCCAAACTGTGCAGTGAATCGCGGGCCAGCGCCTTCAGGGCGGGGTGTGTGTTCACCCACACCCCAAAAGGCAGGCCAAAGCCTTGTTTCTTTTTGGCCAGGATGGCGTCGGGCAAAAAGCCGCGCAAAGCCTCTTTGAAGAACCAGCGCAACTGCAGCCCCCGGAGCTTGTAGTTGGCAGGCAAGCGCTGGGAAAACGCCACAAGCCGGTCGTCCAGCAGCGGAAAACCCACCTCCACCCCCACCATGCGGGTGGCCCCGACCACCTTGGGGAGATCGCTTTCGGCCAGCGTAAAACGCCAGTCAAAGGCCAGCTCCTGGTTGAGCGCACCGCATGGCCCCGACGCCCGCCACACCTCACGTTGCAGTTGCAGGGGCACTCCGGTGTCAATTTGCGCCAGCAGGGCGGGCGTCAGCACCGTTTCGGCCCCCAGCCGCAAAACCAGGTTGTACATCTGCAGGCGGTCAGGCATGGGCACACGGGCCTGCTCCACATAGCTGGCGGCCTTGCGGGTGAGGGCAAAGCGGGCTGCTGCGCCGGTCCCCAGCAGCGGCTCCAGCACGGCGTGTTTCAGGACGCTTGGCACATGGTCGTACCAGCCAAAAACCCGTTGCTTGGCGTAGCGGGAGTTGCCCCCAAAGAGTTCATCCCCGCCGTCGCCCGCCAGTAGCTTGTGTACCCCCTCTTCGTGGGCCTTGCTGGCGCAGTAGTAGGCGGGCAGGGCCGATGAATTGCCAAACGGCTGGTCAAAATGCGCGGCCACGGCGGGCACGCTGCGCACCAAGTCGTCAGGCGTCACGTAGTAAACGTGGTGCGCGGACTTGAAGTGCTTTGCGGCGATCCGTGCAAATTCCATTTCGTCATAGCCCTGAGCGTCAAAGCCGATGGAGTAGCTGTCCACCGGTTGCCCACTGGCCAAGGCCGCCATGCCCACGACCGTCGAGCTGTCTGTGCCACCGCTGAGAAAGCAGGCCGGGCGGCCATCCCCGTCCAGCTGGGTTGCAACCGCGTCACGCAACAACTGGCGGAACTCCTCTTGCAAGGCTGCGAGCGAGGGGGCCCGAGGTTCGTCAAAGCCTGGCGCCCAGTACCGGGCCACGGTGAGTTGGCCCTTCTCAAACACGGCACAGTGTCCGGGGGGGAGCCGGTAAATGCCTTTGTAGATGGTGCGGGGTGAGGGGATGGCGTGAAAGTACAGGTAGTCAAAAATGGCCTGGGGGTCGATCTCGCTACCGCTGTCGGCCAGCGCATCGGCGCGCGGTGCGACCTGCAGCTGCGTGCCGTCCACGCGGTAGCACAGCGTATGAATGGCAAAGCGGTCTACGGCCAGAAAAACACGCCCCGACGGCTCGCGCAGTGCGACGGAAAAGTCCCCCGTCACGCCGGAGGCGGCCTCTTGCGCGCCCTGGGCCACGGCCGCGCTCCAGGCGGCCAGTGCCCCGCTTTGGCGGGCCAGTTCGGCCAGTGCCGGATCAGTGAAGCGGGGGGAACCCCGTGCGAAGGATGAATCGTTAGCGGGCATATGAGCGCAATGGATTCAGGGGGGGAGGGGCAGCGCCATGCGGTGAATCATCGTTGGATGAGTTGCTGGCAAATTGCGAAAAATCATGCATGCTGCCTTTTGTGGCTTGTGGCCGCTGGGGGGCTTCAGTAGCATGAAGGCATGAGATTCAAAGCCTTGAGATGAAGCACGCGGAGGAACCTGCGCGGGCCGCGACATCCATTCAAAAGTGGCTGCTGGTGGGGTGCATCGTGTTTGTGGTGTACGGAAGCCTGGTCCCTTTGCAGTACGTGGACCGCCCCTGGGCTGACGCATTTCATGCCTTTGCGCACATTCCCTATCTGGCCTTGGGGGTGGCATCCCGCGCGGACTGGGTGGCCAATGGCGTGCTCTATGTGCCGGTCGGGTTTTTGAGTGTCGCCTACCTGATGGGGCGCACTTCGCAGCGCCCGCGCAGCGTGTTGCTCGGACTGGCGGCGGTGCTGTCGTGCGGGCTTGCGGTGGGCGTTGAATTCGCCCAGCTGTTCTTTCCCCAGCGCACGGTTTCGCTCAACGATATTTTTGCCGAGTGGGTTGGCAGTGTGCTTGGCATGGGCCTTGCGATTCGCTATGCCAAGGCGCTTCCCGCCTTGATCGCGTCCTTCTTCTACAGTGACCCGCGTCGTTTGCGGGCGCGCATGTTGGAGGTGTACGCCATCGCCTACCTGGTGCTCACATTTTTCCCCTATGACTTTTTGCTGAGCGGGGCGGAGCTGGCGGAAAAGTTGGAATCAAACCACTGGGGCTGGGTGTGGGCCGGGGACGCCCTTCGGCCGGTGCACGGGATGATTCGGCTTTTGGCAGAAGTGTTGCTCACGCTTCCGCTGGGGGCGTTGTTGGTGCGCCTGCGCGGGACGCGCATGGTGGGAAGTGCCTATGCGGCGACCGCAGGATTGGTGCTGGGCGGCGCGGTGGAGTTGGGGCAGCTGCTGTTGTACTCCGGCATTTCCCAAGGGGCGTCGGTGCTGACCAGAATGATCGGGGTCATGGCGGGCGTCACCGTGTGCCGGTTCGCACCGAGGTGGGACAGTGGTGGTGTGGCCTTCGCGCTAAGACGCTATTGCGCACCGCTGCTCGTCCTGTACTTGGCTGCATTGTTCGCCTTGAATGGTGGGCTGCGAGCGGACTGGATGGGGTGGAGCGGCGCAGTGGTGCAGCTGGAGCGGCTGCACTTCATGCCGTTCTATTACCACTACTTCACCTCCGAAGTGCGGGCGTTGGTCAGTGTGACTGCGGTGGGTTTTTCGTATGTTCCGGTGGGGGTCCTGGTCTGGGCCCATCGGCGCTCACCTCTTTGGGCCATGGCCCTGGCGCTGGTGCTTTCGGCCGGGCTGGAGGCGGGCAAGCTGTTTATCAGCGGGGGGCATCCAGACCCTACCAACGTGCTGTTGGCGTGCATTGCCAGCGGGCTGGTGGTGCGTCTATTGCAGCAGCTGCTTCCCACCGAACGTGCGTTGGCTTCATCTGCTCCGGTTCGAACGGAGCCTGTCACCGTCGCCGTAGCGCCGGGTCCCGCTTCCCCGGCGAGGCCCGGTGTTGCGCTGGTCGCGTGGGTGGTGCCCGCGGTTTTTTGGGCGTCCATGTTTCCGGCTTTTCCGGTGCTGGTGTGCAGCGTACTGATTGGCTGTGGGGTGGCCGTGTGGTACCGCCCTGCGTGGGTGGTCGGCACCATGGCGGCCGCATTGCCGGTGTTGGACCTTGCGCCGTGGAGTGGCCGTTTCTTTCTGGATGAATTTGACGCTCTGCTGTGGGTTGGCCTGGGCCTTGCCTACGTGCGGACGCCACGGGCCGCGCATGGTCACGTGCGCCAGAATTTTCTACGTGCAATGGTCGCCGGTCTTGTCGCGCTGGCATATGCCGTCAGCACCACACGCGGCGCGCTGCCATTTCAGTTGCCGGATGCCAATGCCTTCAGTCACTACTACAGCCCGTACAACGCGCTGCGCATCGGCAAGGGTGCCCTGTGGGGTTTTTTGGCGTGGGGGATTTTCAGGCGGTTTGAGGCGGCGGGGGTGGATGTGCGTCGCCCGCTGGCCTGGGGGCTGGTGCTGGGGCTGGCGGCCACGGTGGTGGTCGTTCTTTGGGAGCGGGTGGCTTTCAGTGGGCTGTGGAATTTCTCGGGCAGCTACCGGGTCACCGGCCCGTTCTCGGCCATGCACACCGGGGGCGCCTATATCGAGTGCTTTCTGGCCGTGGCCACCCCATTCCTGGTGGTCTTGCTCCTGGAGAAGCGGCCCTGGCTGGTCCGCTTGGCGGGCTTGCTGCTGCTGTTGGCCACCACCTATGCACTGATGGTCACTTTTTCACGCAACGGGTATGCGGCATTTGTTGTGGCTGTCGCCATCGTGTTGCTGCTCTCCCTGATTCACGCCCGGCGCATGGTGCGCGGCGGTGTCATTTTTGGGGTGCTGGCCGGCGCCATGCTGTTGGTGGCCATCCCTGTGTTCAAGGGTGAGTTTGCACAGGCGCGCATGGCGACCGTACGCGCTGATTTGGCGGTGCGACAGGCGCACTGGGCAGACGCACTGCGTCTGCGCGATGGTGACTGGGCCACGTCCCTGTTTGGCATGGGGCTGGGCCGATACCCCGAAACCAACTACTGGCGCAGCACGGAAACCTCCAGGTCAGGAACCTACCGGCTGGACGTGGAGGAGGGCAACCCCTATCTGCGCCTGGGCTCGGGGAACTCGCTGTATGTGGAGCAAAAAGTGACCCTTGAGCCTGGGCAGCATTACCTGTTGAAACTGGATGTGCGTGCCCAGGCTGCTGGCGCCCAAATCACCGTGCCCATTTGCGAAAAGTGGATGCTGACATCCTTCAACTGCCTGTGGCAGACC
>CAJASG010000075.1 GCA_903944555.1 uncultured beta proteobacterium | reverse complement strand
TCAGGGTCGTGCTGAATGACCTGGGTTGCCAGCTTGTCGCGGTGCAGGTACAGCACCACAAAAATCGCCACATACATCAGCGCAGCGGCCAAATAGGCGTTGCGCCAGCCCACGGCAATCCCCATACCGGCAAAGAACACGGGCGCTGCCGCCCAACCCAGATTGCCGGTCAACCCATGCGCACTGAACGCATATCCCAAACGCGACGCCGAGACGCGCTGGTTCAAAATAGTGAAGTCCACCGGATGAAACGTGGCGTTGCCCAAACCCGCCAGTGCCGCAACCAATAGCAAGCCGGTGTAGCCCGTCACTTGGGAGGCGGCCACACACGCCGCCACAAAAATACCCAGCGCCACAAACAACAAGGGCCGCGCACCCAGCCGGTCCACCACAAAACCGGCCGATGCCTGCCCTACCCCCGACACCACAAAAAACACCGTCATCAACAAACCCAGCTCGGAAAAACTCAGCCCGAACTCAGTCATAAACACAGGAAACATCAGCGGCAGCAGCAAATGCCCAAAGTGCGAGCTGGCGTGGGCCAGCCCCACCAGGCCAATGATGGTGGCGTCTTGTTTCAGGGGAACGTCGATGGACGAATGGATTGCGGCAGTAGTCATGCCTGCATCGTAGGGGTTCGCACCGTTTCTGAATTGCGACAAATAGCCAATAATCATCGAATATCAGCCAAATCCCAAACCTAACCCCAGTTTCTGCCCGACCATGACGCGAAAACCCACTCTGAAACCCGAGCGCATCGACGACCGTGAAGACCGCACCCCTACCTTGCTGCGCCCGGTGCGCAGTCGGGCCCGTGCCATGGCGATGGATGCGCATCTGGCGCCCCACCAGCACCCCTGGACCCAGCTCACCTACTGCGCCAGCGGACTCATGCAGGTCACCATTGCCGAGAACGGGCTGGAGACCACCTTCATCGTCCCGCCCTCCCGCGCGCTGTGGATTGCGCCCGGCGTACAGCACACCGTCACCGTGCTCGAAGCGGCCGAATTTCGCACCGTGGACCTCAATGCCTCGGTCACCCCGGTGGGCTGGCAAGGTTGCCGCGTGATTGTGGTCACCAAGCTGCTGCGCGAACTGATCCACGCGCTCGAAACCTCCACACCCGGCCCCAGAGACGAGGCATTGATGGCGCTGACCCTGGACGAAATCACCCGGGCCGACATCCAGGCGCTGGGTGTGCCGCTGCCGCGTGACAAGCGCCTGCGCGCCCTGTGCGAGGCAGTGCTGCGGGCACCGGGTGAGCGCGCCACCCTGGCCGAATGGGCGGTAGACGTTGGCGCCAGCGAGCGCACTGTGGCCCGGTTATTCCGCACCGAGCTGTCTACCAGCTACCAGCAATGGCGCCAACAAGCCATATTGGCCCACGCCCTGCCCATGCTGGCGCGCGGCACGCCCATCAGCCAGGTTGCATTTGCCAGTGGCTACGCCAGCGACAGCGCTTTTTCTGCCATGTTCAAGGCCGCACTGGGCCAGCCACCCAGCTTCTTTCAGGTCAAAAACGGGCTGTAAGCCAAGTGGAACGTGCGCATCGCGAATATTGAATGCAAGCTAATTTCCAGCCAAACGCAAGTCCTAGCCCCAGGATCTTGTCAGCAGTTCATCCAAGGCATCGGCAATAGCCTGCCCCTGATCCGCCAACGACCCGACATGCTCGCCCAACTGGTCCAGCGCCACAGAGACCATGTCCAGCGGGTGCAGCACCACATCGATGCCCTCCACCTGAAATGCGGGGTTCATCCGCGAACCCACCGTAGGCGTGTTGCCAGGCAAGGCACTGCGGCGCACCAATGGCACCACCATGCGTCTGCGGTAACGGTCAAACTGGGCAGATTGCACCAAAACGACGAAGGGAATGGACTCGTGCAACGCCCCCTTGTTGCGATGCAGATCAAACTGCGCCATCAGAGTGTGGTGTGTTCGTCAGCAAACGAGCCCACCGACGCGTGCACGGCATTCCAATCAGCGGCGCAGGTATCGGCCAACTGCTGGCGGCTGCGCTGGGCCTGCTGCTGGCTGGCCACAAAATCCGCCAACAGCGCCTCCATGGTGGCGGACAGATTGCTGGTGTAGGCCTTGGCCTGCGCAACCAGCGCCTCATTCAGAGTCAGGTTGACTGGGCGTTTGCGGGTTTGCTCGACGAGGGCTGGCATTGGAAACTCCTGGAAATGCACCATACGCATATTATGCGCATTACACAAATAGGTCATCCATCTCGTTAAAGTTGCAAACTGCAACCCAAGAGCAAAATTAAGAACAAAAAAGGCAGCTAGCCCTCATGGATATTGCGTAAGTAGCTATCAAATTCATAGCGGAAATCAGCTTCGCGCCCGCACCACTAGCTCGTCAAAGCCAGTCTGGTCATCCGGCTCGCGGGAAAACTCCCACTCCGACAGCAGTGCCAGCAACACTTCGGCCGTGGTGCGCACTATGCAGCCCGCCGCCACATGTCCGCCCAGCACCTCGCCGCTGGACGTACTCAGTGCCATGTGCAGGTGCGAACTGCTCTTGGCACCATCACACGCCACGGTGCCCGACAGGCTTAGGATTTCCAGATCGCCCGTCAGACGCTCGGTCTGCTCTGCCCCGGCAAACCGCAGCCCCGTTTCGGTCGCCGCCAAATTGGCCTCTAGCCCCCGTAGAATGTGCGCAAGCAGCTACTATTTTCATAGCAAAATAAACGTCAACTCTTGGCCAGCACCACCCATGACACAACCCTGCCAACTCTCTTTGCCACGTTCGGCACTGGCCGTTTCACTGGCCCTGTTGCTGGGTGCAACGCTGGGCGCTTGTTCCAGCGACCCGGCACCGGAACTGATCTTCCGGGGCGGCCCGGTGCTGACCGTCAACAACGCGGACGCGGTGGCCGAGGCGCTGGCGGTGCGCGATGGCGTCATCGTGGCGGTGGGGACGGAGGCGCAGGTGATGGCGCTGCGTGGCAGCAAGACCGAAGTGGTGGAGCTGCGCGGCAAGACCCTGATGCCCGGCTTTGTCGGGGCGCACGAACACCCGACGCTGAGCGCGGTGTTCAACGGCGCGGTCGACCTGTCCGGCTTCACCCACAAAACCAATGCCCAGGTCTGGCAGGCGCTGCGGACTGCGGTGGCCGCCACGCCCAAAGGCCAGTGGCTGTACGCAGGCGGGCTGGACCCGATCTTGACGCCCGACCTGCGCATGCCCAGCCGCCAGGAGCTGGACGCCATCGCCCCCGACCACCCGCTGGTACTGGTGTCGCAAACACTGCACTCCTACTGGGCCAATTCCAAGGCCTTTGCGGCGGCGGGTATTGGCCGCGACACGCCCGACCCCGGCGCGGGCTCGTACTACGCGCGCGATGCGCAGGGCGAGCTCACCGGCTTTGTGGCCGAAACGCGCGCGGGCGTGCCACTGCTCAAGGAATTGAAGTCGCCCTGGGGCCTGTACGGGCGTTACGTGGCGGTGCTGGACTCTCTGGTGGCCCGCGGCTTTACATCGGTCGCATCGCTGGGCTACAACGTGCCACCCGCCATGGCCCGCGTGGCCGCGTCCCGCCATTTACAGCCACGCATCCGTCAGTTTTTCTATCTGGTGGAAGACGAGTTGCAGTACCTGCCTGATGCGCCCAACAGCGATAACCCCTTCTTTCGCGTGCTGGGAGTCAAGCTGTGGCACGACGGATCGCCCTACACCGGCAGCATGCTCACCAGCAGCGCCTACCTGGACACCCCGCTGGCCCGCACCCTGGGCATCAAACCGGGAAGCCACGGCGAAAGCATGCTCAGCGAACAGGCGCTCACAGACAAGCTGCACAAATTCAGCGCGCAGGGCTGGCAAGTGGCGATTCACAGCCAGGGTGACAGCTCCAACCGCGCCGTGTTGCAAGCCATCGCCCAAGCAGGGCCGCTGCCGGGTGCGGCACCCGTGGTGCGGCTAGAGCATGGTGTGTTTTTGCCGCAGGAAAGCCTGGCGCGTATGGCGCAACTGGGCGTTACGCCGTCGTTTCACATCCACCACATCAAATACTACGGTGATGCGCTGGCCAACTCCATCGTCGGGCTGCTTGCCGCGCAGCAAACCCTGCCGGTGCGCACCGCGTTTGAGACTGGCGTGCGCCCCACCCTGCACGCCGACAGCCCCATGTTCCCACCCCAGGGCTTTGCCCTGATGCAAACCGCCATGAACCGCGCCACCACCAGCGGCCAAACGCTCAACGCCACACAGGGCATCACCGTGCAACAGGCCTTGCGCGCCATGACCATCAACGGCGCCTACCAACTGCGGCTACAGGCCCAAACCGGCAGCCTGGAGCCCGGCAAGTGGGCCGACCTGCAAGTGGTGGACCACAACCCCTACAGCGTGCCGGTGCAACAACTCGATGCGCTGAAAACCCAAGCGGTGTACCTGGGTGGCAAGCTGAAATTCACGGCCCCCTGACCGGGTATTTTTGGGCATTGATCAGCATCTTGGCGCGTGCTGCGGCGACCAAATCTATGCCCAGCTTGTCGGTGAGCTGTAGCAGGTAGAGCAGCACATCCGCCGCCTCGGCACCGACCTCGGCCGTTTTGTCGGGGCTTAGTTCACGGCTTTGCGCCTCGGTCAGCCACTGGAAGTGCTCCAACAGCTCAGCCGCCTCCACCGACAAAGCCGCGGCCAGATTCTTTGGCGAATGGAACTGCTCCCATTCGCGGGCCTGCGCAAAGTCGCGCAGGGCGTGGATCAGGGATTGAAGGTCATTGGTCATGGGTGGATGGTCGTTGGTGGGGTAAAAAATTGGCATCACACCTTGCCGCCCGGGGCGCTGCGACGTAACGCAAGTGTCACAAAACAGAAACACAATTGCGGATTAACCCCATGATTGCACTTTAAGTGACTGTTTCCATTCCCACCTATTTTCGGCAGCTGCTCAGTCGTCGAAGAAAAGCGGATTGGAGCGCCTCTGTCATCGGAGTGGTTGCGATGGCGTTTGCACTGTTGGTAGCTGCTTGGTCCTTTACCGGGTTCAGACTGGAAGCCGAGCATGATCTGGTTGATAAAAATGCAAAGGTCAGACAGGAAGGCCTGGCAACCATTGTGTCCGAGAATTTCTCCCAAGTACTGGACCGCGCGCGGCTGCTCTCGCTGGTGTCCGCGGAGTGGTTTGATGGCAACCGCACTGATGCCAAAAACCGACTCGCAGCCATGCGTTCAGCCGACCGTGTTTTTTTGCGTATTGCCCTGTACGATGAAAAGCGGAAGCTCGTTTATGCATCATCACCGGATTCCGACAGCGAGACACTCTCTGACGCCATTCGCGTCAGTCTTGAACAACCTGCTGACGCAGGAGACCCAATCCTGCGGGTCGGTCCAATCTCCACCTTGCAGGAAAAAGCCTGGCAGGTGCCACTTTTATTCCCGGTTGTGGGACGCGACGGCAAAGTTCAGGGCGTATTCTTGGCCGTGCTGGACTTGGGATACATCCTGGACGTGTACCAGGGTGTTGACATCGGACCATCCGGTGCGATACAGGTTTTGCAGGACAACGGTGATGAGATAGCAAGAGCGCGTCAGGGGGGCTTGGAATATTCGCATGAAACGTGGGGGACTACCCGCATCCCCAGGGGACAAGGCGGCACGCAATCGTTGATCACTGACCTCTTCGCAGATGGCCACGCCGACATCGTCAGCTACCGACGTCTGGACCACTATCCCTTTCTCATTGTGATCAGCAGGAATTTTGAGGAGTTGCTGTCGGACTACGCAGCCAATCGCGCGCGCTCCAAAAACTATCTCTGGCTGTTCACGGCCTGTATCGCTGGCCTGACGGTGTGGCTGGTCCGCTCCACTCGGGGACGAGAGCGCCTATTTGACGCACTGGTCGCCGCGGACCTGGACAAGCAACAGCTCATTGTTCAACTGAAGGATCAAAAGCGCCATGCACTGGAGTTGGCCTCCAATGACACGCTGACCGGGCTGTCAAATCGCAGGATGTTCCATGAGATGGGCACCAGCCATTTGACGCAGGCCAAACGCAGTCGCAAGCACTATGGGCTGATGTACATTGACCTTGACCGGTTCAAAAGCGTCAACGACACGCTGGGGCACCATGTTGGCGACCTGCTGCTGCAAGTCGTTGCCGCCCGGCTGCGGTCAGCACTGCGCGAGTCGGATGTCATTGCGCGCATTGGTGGGGACGAGTTCTCGGTACTACTCACAGGACTGGACAGCGTTGATGACATTGCTGTCATCGCCGGAAAAATCATCCAGTCGATCAGCCAACCCTGCCCCAATCTGGATGGCCACGAACTCCGGGTCAGCCCTAGCATCGGCATCGCGGTCTTCCCGCAGGATGGGCACAAGATGGAGAAGCTATCCCGCCATGCGGATGCCGCGATGTACCAGTCCAAGCAGGCGGGTCGGGGGCGTTTCACGTTCTATGACCCGGCGCTCAACCCAACCAATGACCGTCAGTTCGAGCTGGAACAGAGTCTGCCGGGGGCCATCGCCAACCATGAACTGATCCTGTATTTCCAGCCCAAGGTCCGTCTGAGCGACTTGCGCATTGTGGGCATGGAGGCGTTGGTGCGATGGCAACATCCAACACACGGGCTGATTCTTCCGGGTGAGTTCATCCCGATGGCGGAGACCACCGGGCTGGACGTTCCGCTGGGCGATTGGGTGGCCGACGCCTGCTGCCGGCAATTGGCCCAGTGGCAAGCGCAGGGGCTGGCGCCGATCCCGGTTGCCATCAATGTTTCGGCGCGGCAGTTGGTCGATGCGCAACTTCCACGGCGCATTGCCGGATTCCTGGCATCCCACGGCGTGGATGCCAGCCTGCTGGAAGTTGAAATCACCGAAGGCAGTCTGGTGGCGTCCATCGACGTGGCAAACAAGGTGCTCCATGACCTGGAGAGCCTTGGCGTCACGATAGCGCTAGATGATTTTGGCAACGGCTATTCCAGCCTGGCTTACATCAGCACACTGCCCATCCACACCATAAAAATCGATCGATCCTTCATCAACGACATTCGCAATAACCCGCAAAATGTTGCCATCGTGGATTCAATCGTGACACTGGCCCACAAGCTGAAAATGCGCGTGATCGCAGAAGGCGTTGAGGTGCTGGACCAACTGATCCATTTGAAAACCATAGGCTGCGACGAGGTTCAGGGTTACCTCCTGAGTCGGCCGGTGCCGGCGGAAGCCGCCCGCAAACTCATCGCTCAATCCATCCTTACCCCTCCTCAATGAATATGCGTTTTAAATCCATTCTGGCGGGAGTTGCCGGGTTGCTGTGCATTGGCCACGCTTGGGCGGCAAGTTGCGAGGACCCGAAGACGCTTCGGTTTTCCGTCATCCCCGACAAAAATCTTGAAGTGCGAATCGCCGAATACAGGCCGCTTATCCATGTGATGGAGCGGGTGCTGGGAAGGCGCGTGGAGGTGATTCCGGCCTCATCCTACGGCACGGTCATAGAAGGTCTGCTGGCGGGCAACATCGACGTGGCAGAGCTGGGACCGGCCTCCTATGCGCAAGCCAAGAGCCGAGATGCTGGCGTCACCGCATTCGCCTCCCCCATTCAGCGTACCGGCCCCCACACGGACTCTGGTTCGCAGTATGCGTCGCTTCTTGTTGTGCGCCGTGACAAGGGCTTTGACAGCCTTGCGCGGCTGCAAGGCGCCAGCGTAAGCCTGGTGGACCCGGCCAGCACTTCCGGAGCCTTGGTGCCCCGCCACGCCATGACCGCGCTGACCGGTATGCCGCTGGAACGCTACTTTGGTCGCGTGACTTTCGCCGGCTCACATGACCGCGCGATCCAGGCCGTTCAAAAAGGATTTGTGGATGCCGCTTTCATTGCAAGCACCCGCTTGGACGATGCGCTGCGCAGTGGCCTCGTGCGCCCTGATGAGCTCAGCGTTCGCTGGAAATCGGTGCCACTTCCGAACGATCCATTTGTGTACCGCTCCCAGCTGTGCCCATCGGTGGTCGACAAAATCAAGCAGGCTTTCTTTATGGAGAATCCATCGCTGCAAGACATGTTCCGACGCCTCAACACCGAGGGCTTCGTACCCGTCACGGATGAGAAATACCAGGAAATCCGGCGAATCTACCAGTGCCCGCTGGGGAATGCGTGTTGAGACATTTGCCATTAGCTGGCAATCAGAATTTAGAAGAAAAAGGCGTTTTATCCAATCAGGGCATGCGCAAGCAGCTACTAAATTAATAGCAAAATCAAACGCCTTTTGCTACTTCAAATTTAGCGGGTCAGTGCCTTTGCCATCGCCAATGACGGGGCCCATTTTGAAGATACCACTCACACGCAGCACGGGCTGGCCGTCGGCGGTGACCAGGCCTTGGCCAAACAGCATGTTGCGGGTGGTTTTGAGCACATCGCCCTCGCCTTGCACCCACGCACCCAGGGGCGACGCGCCCATGTAATCCATCTGCAGGCTGATGGTCGGCAAAAAGCGGCGCTCCATCTCATGCTGGTACATGGCGGCGCAGGGAATGAGCATGTCGGCAAAGGTGGCCATCATGCCGCCGTGGCAGATTTTGAGCGGGTTGGTGTGGCGCTCTTCCACCCGAAAACCGAGTTGCAAGCGTGTGCCATCCCACTTGCCATACAGAGGGCCGTTGTGGGCGATGAAATGGCCACCAACTTTGACGGAACGAAAGCCCTCAGGGATATCAAGCGCCTGTGCGGGGGAGACGTCGTCAAAGGCGATAGGGGCGTGGGTGGCAGGTGTAGAAGTCATGGACACATGCTAGCGCCGGTGGACCCGTATTGCGTCGCCATAGTCACTTGTGGGACAAACCGGCTACACCTTCGAAATATCTCGCTGGGTATGGAATCACAATGCCCCGCTGGGCTTTGCCACACTGCGTGCGCCTCAAGTCTGCGGACGTTCCTTACACTGGGCGTCGATATAAGAAAGCATTTGATGAATCCTGGGATTGTTTATTCACTGTCGGCCTACCTGATCTGGGGCTTGTTCCCGCTGTACTTCAAACAACTCTCGCTGGTGCCCGCGTTGGAGGTGGTGATGCACCGCACCGTGTGGTCTTTGTTGTTTGTGCTGGTGGTATTGCTTGTACTCAAGCGCTGGAGCTGGATGCGCGCCGTGGTTCGCCAACCCAAAGTGCTGGGCGCATTTGCGCTGTCGGCACTGCTGCTATCGAGCAACTGGCTGATTTATGTGTGGGCGGTGCAAAACCAGCATGTGCAGGAAACCAGCCTGGGCTACTTTATTTTGCCGCTGGTGAACGTGGCGATGGCCTATGTGCTGCTGAAGGAGCGCCCGCGCCGGGGCCAGTGGGTCGCTGTGGGCGTGGCCTGCATGGGTGTGCTGTGGCTCACCATCCAGGGTGGCCGTTTACCCTGGATCGCCATTCTGCTAGCACTGACCTTTGGGGTGTATGGCCTGCTGCGCAAAGTAGCCGCCTTAGGCCCGCTGGAAGGCCTGACCCTGGAGACCATGATGCTGGCCCCGCTGGCGCTGGTCTACATGGGTGTGGGGCTGCGGAGCGGCAACAGCGTGCTCTTGCAGGGTGACTGGGGCACCAACCTGTGGCTGATGGTGGGCGGTCCGCTCACCGCCATTCCACTGCTGCTGTTTGCGGCGGGGGCACGGCGCATCCCATTGACCACCTTGGGCATCTTGCAATATTCAGCCCCGACTGTGCAATTCATATTGAGCGTGGTGGTGTTCCACGAACCCATCAACAGCACGCGGATGTGGGGGTTCATCCTGATTTGGGCCGCATTGGTGGTCTACAGCTTGGAGGGGTTGCACAACAGTCGACAAGCCCGCAAACAGCTGTCGTCCTAGAACCATTGCCCATACCCGAGCGTTCAAAGAGGAAACTCAGAGCGAGTCGTACCCACGCCAGGCTGTCCATGCAGGTGCTCCAGGGTTTTAGCCAGCCACTTCAGCATGTTCGGGTCATCACTGGTCGTGATGTTCATGCGCAGCCACGGCCCTGGTGTTTGTTGCGCCGAAAACAAGGCACCGGGGGCAAACAGGTAACCGGCGTCCAGCGCTGCAGCGGCCAACACATTGGTGTCAACACCTGTGTCAAACCAGCCCAAAAAGCCCGCCGGGGGCTTGCACAGTGGTTTGAAACCGAGTTTTTCAAAACGGCGAAACACGGGCTCACGCAGCGCGTCGAGCTTGGCATGTACCCGCTGGCAGTGCTTGCGGTAGCCCCCCTCGGTCAGTGCAGACAACACCACGCGCTCGTCCAACTCGGGTGTTGCCCACATGCTGAGCAGCTTGTGTAAAACCAGGTCCTGAATGATGTGCGGCTGGGCGGCAATAAAGCCCACGCGCATGCTGGGGGCCAGCATTTTCGAGAAGCTGCTGATATAAATTACCCGTTGCAACTGGTCCAGGCTGGCCAAACGCGAAGTCGGGATGCCTTCCGGCACAAAGTCGGCGTAAACGTCGTCTTCCACAATCACCATGTCATGTTGCTCAGCGATGCGCAGTATCTGGTACGCCGCAGCCGCAGACAGCACGGTGCCCGTGGGGTTTTGCAGCACCGAGTTGATGAGCAACATGCGCGGCTTGTGCTTCGCCGCCAAGGCGGCCATCGCGACCAAGTCCGGCCCCTGTTCGGTCGTGGGCACTCCCACGATCTGGATGCCTTGCATCACCAGTGCCCCCAATTGCGCGGACCAAGCCGGATCCCCGGTGAGGACCACATCCCCGGGTTTGAGGAAGTGCTCGGCGATCAGCGTGACGGCTTGGGTGCAGCCTGAGGTGGTCATCAGCTGCGCCGGGGTTGCCGCAATTTCCAACTCACCCAGCTTGCGCACCAAATGCTCGCGCAAAGGCAAATAGCCCTGGGCATGCGCGCCGCGGCATAACTGACCGGCAGGCACAGTGTTGAGCGCGCGCAGACCCGACTTGATCAGCTCGCCGCCCGACAACACCGACGGCAAAGAGCCATACCCGGGGGACAGTGAGGCCGGAATGCCGCTCAGCATGTTGCGCACCAGCCAACCCACATCAATCGTTTTGGACCGCTTGGGCTCGATCGTCCTTTTTTCCCGTTGCACTGCCGGCTCTCGGACAAAAAAGCCAGCGCCCCGACGGGCTTGCAAAACCCCGCGCGCCACCAAGCGCTCGTAGGCTTCAACCACGGTAAAGCGGGATACCCCACGCTCTGCGGCCAACTCCCGCACGGAAGGCATGCGCATGCCAGGTCGAAACACCTGCTCTGCCATACGGCGTTCGGTCCACTGAACGATTTGATCGACCAAACTGGTCTTGGCCATCAACACTGCGGTGCTGTCGGCTGCGGTGTTCGGGTGCACGGTAAGTGCGGTATTTGCCATAGTTTTCCAAGAGAACGGGTCGTTACTGTACAGGTGACAGAACCAGGCCAGTTGCACCTTGTATCCATATAACTGTACCGGTAGTGTCACGGTT
>CAJASG010000074.1 GCA_903944555.1 uncultured beta proteobacterium | reverse complement strand
GTTTTGGTGCTGGAGCGGGTTGCCTAAGAGCAAAGCCCGCGATGCGCTGGGCGGCGCCATCAAGAGCACTGACGTCAGTGTCTGCGTCCCGCCTTGTAGGAGGCCTTGACGCCACTGCCGACCCCATCCGCCTGTGCCAGCCGGGCCATGGCCTTGCCGGCATGGGCGTGGGTAATCGCCAGGCCCAGTGCATCGGCCGCATCTGTGCCGGGTAGCCCCGACAGGGTCAGCAGGCGGCGCACCATTTCCTGAATCTGCGTCTTGTCGGCGCGACCGTAGCCGACCACCGCCTGCTTCATTTGCAAAGCGGTGTACTCGGCGACGGGTAAGTCGGCTGAGACCAGCGCGGTGATCAGCGCACCCCGGGCCTGGCCCAGCAAGAGGGTGGATTGGGGGTTGACATTCACGAACACGATTTCAATGGCGGCACAGGTGGGCTGGTAGCGCTGCACCACCTCGCCGATGCCGTCAAACAGCACCTTGAGCCGCGCGGGCAGGGCTCTGGTGTCCAGATGCTGGGTGCTGATGGTGCCGCTGGCAACATAGCTCAGGTCCGAGCCTTGTACATCCACCACGCCAAAGCCGGTGGTGCGCAGGCCGGGGTCAATGCCCAGTATTCTCATGCTATTGTTTTAGTAGTTGCTTGCGCAGTATCTACGGGGGCTAGAGGTTGAAATACCACTTGGCGGAGTGGAAAAATACGGGTGCAGCAAAGCACAGGGCATCCACCCGGTCCAATAAGCCGCCCGCACCGGTAACGGACTTGATGTGCACACCCCAACTCGGGATGCCGCGGTCGCGCTTGAGCGCCTTCATGACCAAATGCCCCAGCGACCCCGCCACGCAGGCGATGAATGCAAACGCAAATGCAGTCCCCGGCACCCAGGGCGTAATGCCCGCCAACAGGGCCCCAAGCAAGCTGCCCACGCCAATGCCGATGCCCCAACTGGGCCAGTTAAAACTCTGGCTGATGGCCGGGGCCACTGGACTGCGCTTGAGTTTGCGCGAAGCCAGGTGTTGCGCGACCATGCAGGACTGCACCACCAGCACCAAAAAGAACACCATAAACGCGTTCTTGTTGTCGTAATCCGGGAACTTCAGCAGCAGCAGGGCGGGCACATGGCTCATGCCGTAGATGCACACCATGATGCCCCACTGCAGCTTGGCATTGCGCTCCAGAAAGCGGGTCGGGTCATTGGCCAGCGCACTGGCCACAGGCAGCGCTAAAAAGACGTAGACCGGAATGAACACCGCAAACATGTCGAAGTGTTCGCTGCCCACCAGCCAGTACTGCAGCGGCAGCACCACAAAAAACGCCAGCACCAAGCTGCGGTGGTCGCCGCGGCGGGTGGGTGACAGGGTTAGAAACTCGCGCAAAGCGAAAAAGGATACAAAACCAAACAGGGTCAGTGCCACCCAGTCGCCCGCCACCCAGCCCACCCAAAAAACGAACACCATCACCCAACTGGTGCGAAGGACGCCATCAATCTCCTTGAGATCCTGGTGCAGGCGCATGCTACGGGCATCGTCCCCATAGTCCCGGATTGACAGCATGACAGCAGCCACACTGATCAGCAGTAAAAAACCGAAGACCAGGATGAAAAGGGCACCTACCTGCTGGGTTGGGGTCAGATTTTTCAGGGTGTAGTACATGGCGTCTTTCTACACATCGCGCAGCGCGATGACGGCTTCGCGGGCGCGTTTGAGGAAGGCGCCCCGGTCTTCGCCCTCTTGCAGCGCAATGGGCGCACCAAAGGTCACCGAACACAGTACCGGTACCGGCACCACCTC
>CAJASG010000073.1 GCA_903944555.1 uncultured beta proteobacterium | reverse complement strand
CGCCGACTTTGACGGTGACCAAATGGCCGTTCACGTGCCGTTGTCGGTCGAAGCGCAGATGGAATGCCGCACGCTGATGCTGGCATCTAACAACGTGCTGTTTCCGTCCAATGGCGAGCCTTCAATCGTCCCTTCGCAAGACGTGGTGCTGGGTCTGTACTACACGACACGCGATCGCATCAATGGAAAAGGCGAGGGCTTGATCTTTGCTGACACGGGTGAAGTTCAGCGCGCATTTGATGCGGGCGAAGTGGATCTGAACGCGAAAATCAATGTGCGTCTGACTGAATACACCAAGGACAAGGACTCCGGTGAATTCGTGCCCTCTACCCAGTTGTGGGAAACCACGGCGGGGCGCGCTTTGTTGTCCGAGATTTTGCCCAAAGGCTTGCCATTCTCCAACATCAACAAGGCGTTGAAGAAGAAGGAAATCTCCAAGCTGATCAATGTCTCCTTCCGTAAGTGCGGATTGAAAGAGACCGTGGTGTTTGCGGACAAGTTGTTGCAATACGGTTTCCGCTTGGCAACAAAGGCTGGCATCTCCATCTGTATTGAAGACATGTTGGTGCCTACCGAGAAGCCCGGAATCATTTCCCGTGCCGAAAAAGAGGTCAAAGAAATTGCCCAGCAATATACGTCGGGCTTGGTGACCACTGGTGAGCGTTACAACAAGGTGGTGGACATCTGGGGTAAGGCTGGCGATGAAGTGTCCAAGGTGATGATGGCTCAGTTGTCTAAAGAGGTCGTCACGGATCGCCATGGCAACCAGGTTCAGCAGGAATCGTTCAACTCCATTTACATGATGGCTGACTCCGGTGCCCGGGGATCTGCAGCTCAAATTCGACAGGTTGCCGGTATGCGGGGATTGATGGCTAAGCCCGATGGCTCCATCATCGAAACACCCATCACCGCAAACTTCCGGGAAGGCCTGAACGTGCTGGAATACTTTATTTCCACCCACGGTGCACGTAAGGGTCTCGCGGATACCGCGTTGAAGACGGCGAACTCCGGTTACCTGACACGACGCTTGGTCGATGTGACGCAAGATTTGGTTGTGACCGAGCAGGACTGCGGAACGCACGGGGGTTACCTCATGCGCGCCATTGTCGAGGGCGGCGAGGTTATCGAGTCCCTGCGCGATCGCATTCTGGGTCGTACCACGGCGGATGATGTTCTGCATCCCGAGAATCGTTCCGTGTTGGCGCCCGCTGGTGCCATGCTGGACGAAGATCTGATTGAGGTGCTGGAAATTGCTGGCGTCGACGAAGTCAAAGTCCGCACGGCATTGACTTGTGAAACACGTTTTGGCATCTGTGCCAAATGCTACGGCCGCGATTTGGGGCGTGGTGGTTTGGTCAACGGTGGTGAAGCTGTCGGCGTGATTGCCGCGCAGTCTATCGGTGAGCCAGGCACGCAGCTGACTATGCGGACGTTCCACATTGGTGGTGCCGCATCCCGCGCGGCAATTGCCTCTAGCGTTGAAGCCAAATCCAACGGTAACATTGGATTCAACGCGACGATGCGTTATGTAACGAATGGCAAGAAGGAGTTGGTGGTTATTTCCCGCTCCGGTGAAATCGTTATCCACGACGAGCATGGTCGTGAGCGCGAGCGCCATAAAGTGCCGTATGGCGCAGTGCTGGCAGTCAAGGCAGATCAGACTGTTAAGGCGGGTTTGATTTTGGCCAACTGGGATCCGTTGACCCGTCCGATCATTACGGAGTTCGCTGGTAAGGCGCATTTCGAAAATGTGGAAGAAGGCTTGACCGTTGCCAAGCAGGTCGATGAAGTCACGGGCTTGTCCACCATGGTGGTCATCGATCCCAAGCGCCGTGGCTCTGCCAAGGTGATTCGTCCGCAAGTTAAGTTGATTGACGCTTCGGGGAATGAGGTCAAGATTCCTGGAACGGACCATTCTGTAACGATTGGCTTCCCGGTCGGGGCACTGGTACAGGTGCGTGATGGTCAGGATGTCGGCTCCGGCGAAGTGCTGGCCCGTATTCCAATCGAAGGACAGAAGACCCGCGATATTACCGGTGGCTTGCCACGTGTGGCTGAGTTGTTTGAAGCACGTACACCCAAGGACAAAGGCGTCTTGGCCGAGGCGACTGGAACCGTTTCGTTCGGAAAAGAAACCAAGGGCAAGGTTCGCTTGCAGATCACCGATCCTGAAGGTAAGGTCTGGGAAGAGCTCGTGCCGAAGGAAAAGAACATCTTGGTGCACGAAGGCCAAGTTGTGAACAAGGGTGAAAGTGTTGTTGATGGCCCTGCCGATCCGCAAGACATCTTGCGTTTGTTGGGTTCTGAGGAACTGGCTCGCTATATCGTCGACGAAGTGCAGGATGTGTACCGTTTGCAGGGCGTGAAGATCAACGACAAACACATTGAAGTGATTGTTCGTCAAATGTTGCGTCGCGTGGTCGTGGAAAATGCCGGCGACTCCACCTATATCAATGGCGAACAGGTCGAGCGGTCTGAAATGCTGAATACCAATGACGCACTTCGGGCGGAGGACAAGATCCCTGCAACGTTTACCAACTTGTTGCTGGGTATCACCAAGGCATCCTTGTCTACCGACAGCTTCATCAGCGCGGCTTCCTTCCAGGAAACAACCCGCGTGCTGACCGAGGCTGCCATCATGGGCAAGCGCGACGAATTGCGCGGATTGAAGGAAAATGTGATCGTCGGGCGCTTGATTCCTGCCGGTACGGGTATGGCGTATCACGAAGCGCGTACTGTGCGGGAGCATATGGATGATGCTGAGCGCCGTGCGATTGCTGAAGCCGACGCTGCTGAACTTGCCGGCAACACCGATGCAGAGGGTGAGTTACAAGCCAGTGAAGGTTCAGCGACCGAATAACAGCGGTCTGCTGCTTTGACGGTAGCGCCCCAAGCTCTTTTTGCAAGGGTTTGGGGCTTTTTTTTTGGGAAATCACATTCCCAATGACAGCACTTGGAAGTGGACAGCGAATATGAATGGATCGTTGTTAATCTGGGCCGTGTTGGCGCTCACCATTTTTTGGTGCGTTGGGCTCTACAACCGCCTGATGCGCATGCGCGCAAGGGGCTTGGACGCCTTGGGCTCCGTTGAAAAGTACTTGCGGGAATACACCCTCATGGTTGACACGCATCTATCGGAGCCAGGGGTTACCCGACCTGCGTGGGATAACGTTAGCACGGCCGACGGAGTCTGGGGAGACTGGGAGCCACTCGTGAAGAATTTGCATGGTCTGGACGTTGCGATGAAGGAACTGCATGCAGCCCCCTTTGATATTCCAATGTTGGGGCGACTGGCGGATGTATTAGGAGAGCTTCAGGTCGTGTGGCAATGTCTGTGTGATCAACCATCGGACCTGGCGGGTCCGGTGGTCCCAGAGGTATTGAAATTCCAATGGGACGCAAACACGGCAAAAGTGCAGTCATCACGCGGTGGATTCAATCAAATAATGCTCAAATACAACGAGGCTATTGCCCAATTCCCAGCGCGCCTTGTGGTCGGCATGATGCGTTTTTCACGTGCCGGCCAGTTGTGATGTCACTATGAATAAAATTGAAGAACGAGTACCTTTGTGGCGTCAGTTGCAGTCCACTGCCGCGGTTATTCAGTCGGTGCGTACCGGCCTTTCTGGAACCGCTGCAATCGAAGAAGTTCCTACAGAGTTGCGACCCGGAGTGCAGGCCTTGGCCTTCCACGTATGGCGCAATCTTGGCCGGGCCGAAGCGCTGCGGCGAGAACTGGCGTTAAAGTCTCCGCCGCCCGCTGCTGATGCATTGTTGTGCGTTGCCTTGGCTCTTGCATGGTGTGATGCCGACGCCCCATACGATGTGCATACTCTGGTGAATCAAACAGTGGAGGCCGCCAAACGTAGCGCATCCGCCAGGGCGCAAGCGAATTTTGTCAATGCCTGCTTGCGCCGTTTTTTGCGGGAACGTGATGCACTGGTTGCCAAAACGGACGCTGACTCAGTCGCGTTGTGGAACCATCCGAAATGGTGGGTTGAGCGTGTGCAGCGGGAGCGGCCTCAACAATGGCGCGACATTCTGGCCATGGCCAACACACATGCCCCCATGACACTGCGCGTCAATGTGCGAAAAATCACCCCCAATGACTATCTGCAGGCATTGTTGAGGGCGGGAATTGTTGGCAGAATTTTTGGAGCAAGTGCCATCATTCTTGAACATCCAGTTTCCGTGCAAAGTCTTCCTGGTTTTGATGACGGACTGGTGTCCGTGCAGGACGCGGCCGCACAGTTGGCTGCACCTCTTCTGTTGAATGGGATATTACAAAGTAATCGCAAGTTGCGCGTTTTGGATGCCTGTGCCGCACCCGGTGGAAAAACTGGGCATCTATTGGAGTTGACAGAGGGGGAGGTCACCGCGCTTGAGGTCGATCCGCGCCGCTGCGTTCGTATCAACCAGAACATCACGCGCCTGAACCTCCCGGTACGTGTTCTCACTGCCGATGCGCTTAAGCCTCAAGACTGGTGGGATGGACAACCATACGATGCGATATTGCTCGATGCCCCATGCACTGCGTCTGGAATCGTTCGCCGCCATCCGGATGTGCGGTGGCTTCGCCGGGAGTCCGATGTTGACCAGTTGGCCGCGTTGCAGCAGAAAATGCTGCAAACCCTATGGGCCCTCGTGCGCCCGGGCGGGCGCTTGCTGTACTGCACTTGCTCCATCTTTCTTGCGGAGGGCGGTGGTCAGGTAAAAACGTTTCTTGCGCACAACACTGATGCGGGTTTGCTGCCGTCCCCAGGACATTTATTGCCCGGAACACACGCCAATCCCGGTGAGGTCCCGGACAATCAGCCAAGTGATTACGATGGATTCTATTACGCGTTGTTTCAAAAGCAGATGGCCTGACCGGGTTGGATTCAGGCTGCTTACATGCGTCCTGTTGCTCCTTGCAGGGCTTGCGCAGGCGCAGGGATCTGGGGAACTCTCGCAGCTGAGAGTGGAGCGAGCGGATGAGGAAATTTTGCTGTCTGCACAAGTTCAGTTGGAGCTGCCCCAAGCGGTGGAAGATGCGCTGCAAAAAGGATTGCCATTATTTTTCATCGCCGAAGCGGGCATCTTGCGTGAACGTTGGTACTGGTATGACAAGAAAATCGCAACGGCAGAACGTCATCTTCGCCTTGCCTATCAGCCACTAACCCGCCGCTGGCGGCTCACCGTGACGTCCGGCGCCATTAAGGGAGGGAGTCTCGGACTCGCGCTCAATCAGAATTTCGACTCATTGCCTCAAGCGCTCGCCATTGCGAAACGGATTTCGCGATGGAAAATTGCGGATGCAGCGGATCTGGATGCGGCAACCAAATACAGGGTGGAATTTCGATTTCGTTTGGACTTAAGTCAATTGCCACTTCCATTCCAAATTGGCGCCTTGGGGCAAAACGACTGGAATGTTGCGGTGAACCTCGACACTCTGCTGTCGTTAGACCCAGTTAAATGAAGATCCCGCATATCGCTGGAGCCAGCCTAACGACGCAGGGAAATTCCCGTACGCTGCGTCGGACCGTAGGGGCGGGCGCGGCAATCATCGTTGTGATCGGCTTGATTTTGCTCTTCTTGCTAACACAGGCGACGAATAATCGCGAGCTGTATGAGCGCAATTACGCTTGGTTATTTACGATCAATGTGGTGGTTGCTTCCCTGTTGTTAGTCGCGGTTCTTTGGGTCGGCTACCGATTGGTAAAACGGTTGCGCCAAGGTAAATTTGGCAGTCGTCTTTTGGTCAAACTTGCGACTATTTTTGCATTGGTTGGTTTGGCGCCCGGGGTGCTGATCTACGGTGTGTCCTATCAATTTGTGTCACGGTCCATTGAAACTTGGTTTGATGTCAAAGTGGAAGGTGCTCTGGAGGCGGGCTTAAATCTCGGTCGGGTGACTTTGGATGCGCTTTCCGATGATCTCCTTGTGAAATCACGTGTGGCGGCCGGGCAGCTTTCAGAAAGCCCTGACGCCATGACGAGTGTATTACTGGGACGTATGGTGGACCAGCTTGGGGCTTCAGAAGTTGCAGTTTGGTCCGCTGCGGGTCATCTGGTGGCCAGCGCGGGAGAGACACGATTCCAGTTGAACCCAGACAAACCCACGTCCAGTCAGCTTCGATCTGCCAAAGCTGATCGTTCGCTGTCTTGGGTCGAAGGCCTGGAGGAGGCTACAGCGGGGACACAGACCCCTGCCCGCATCAAGGTGCTGCTGCCGCTCTCCAGTGGGGCGCTAGGTTTGCTGCCTGAGCAGCGGTATTTGTTAGTATCGCGCGCGTTGCCCACCCATCTGGTTGCAAACGCCTTGGCGGTCGAGGGCGCTTATCGCGAGTACCAGGAGCGTGCGCTGTCCCGTGGTGGGCTCAAGCGCATGTACATCGGTACGTTAACCCTCAGTCTGTTCTTGGCCGTTTTCGGAGCAGTATTGTTGGCCGTTATTCTTGGAAACCAGATCGCCCGGCCACTGCTCACGCTCGCAGAAGGCGTGAGCCAGGTCGCGTCGGGAGACTTGACACCAAAATTAGCGATGGAAGGGAAAGATGAATTGGTTGGACTGACGCGCGCCTTTGCCTCCATGACGGAGCAATTGGCTGAAGCCCGTCAAACCGTGCAGCAAAGCATGGCTCGCGTAGATGCGGCTCGCGCGAACTTGCAGACTATTTTGGATAACTTGACGGCAGGTGTAATTGTGTTGGGTGAACATGGTGAAATCCGTTCCTCAAATCCTGGGGCGGCACGCATACTTGGCGTGTCCTTAAGCGCGTACGACGGTCAAAAACTGGAAGATGTGGATGGGCTCCGCGATTTTGGCCGTGATGTTCAGCGGCAGTTTGCTGAGTTTTTGGCGCACGGTGGTGACATGGACTCAGACCATTGGCAGCAATCGTTTCAATTGGGGGGGGGCGGTCAAACGTCCCTGAGTAGTCCATTTGAGCGGGCCGTGACATTGGTCGCTCGCGGCGCGAAATTACCTGAGAATGCGTGGTTGCTGGTGTTTGACGACATCTCCGAAATTGTGTCCGCCCAGCGGGCTCAAGCATGGGGCGAGGTTGCCAGGCGACTGGCGCATGAGATCAAAAATCCATTGACGCCGATCCAATTGTCCGCAGAGCGGCTGGAGATGAAACTCAGCGGCAAACTGCAACCGTCTGAGCAGGCCATCTTGGTGAAGTCCGTAAAAACTATTGTGGACCAAGTTGACGCGATGAAGCGACTGGTCAATGAGTTTCGTGATTACGCGCGACTACCGGCTGCTGAATTGAAGCCGGTAGATTTGAACGCAATGGTTCTGGATGTCATGCAGCTGTACGACTCCGACAGTAGCGTGGTTCCCGTTCGTCTGGAGCTGGACCCGCATTGCCCCTTGGTGCATGGAGATGCCCAGCAGTTACGGCAGGTCATCCATAACCTAGTTCAAAATGCCCAGGATGCCAGCGAAACGACGGCCATTGATCTGGACGGGGATGCAAGCATTGTGTTACGCACCCAGTGGCAGCCAACGGTGGATAGGGTGCGCCTGAGTGTGATTGACCGCGGGACGGGGTTCCCTGAGCACATTCTTAAACGGGCCTTTGAGCCCTATGTGACGACGAAGGCCCGGGGAACCGGGTTGGGGTTGGCTGTGGTGAAAAAAATTGCCGACGAGCACGGCACCAGGGTTGACATTGCAAACAGGGTGGAAGACGGCGTCGTGACGGGTGCGCAAGTATCGTTATCATTGGCCGTCGACCACAGCACTCGGACTTGAGTGCGAAACATCGGCACCAAAGGGATCGCAAATAAATCATGGCAAACATTCTGGTTGTTGACGACGAGCACGGCATTCGGGATTTGCTCTGGGAAATCCTCAATGACGAGGGGCACAATGTAGAGCTTGCCGAGAACGCGGCGCAAGCGCGCGTTGCGCGCTTGCGCGAGAGACCCGATTTGGTTTTGTTGGATATTTGGATGCCAGACACGGACGGCGTTACCTTACTCAAGGAATGGTCTACCACCGGGGCCCTCACGATGCCGGTCATCATGATGAGTGGACACGCTACCATCGACACCGCAGTGGAGGCTACCAAAATTGGCGCAATGGCCTTTCTGGAAAAACCCGTCACCCTTCAAAAGTTATTGAAGGCCGTCGAACAAGGCCTGTCCCGAGGCAACTTGAGCAAGCCACTGGTGGCTGTGACACCACTGCCATCAATGTCCCCGATGTTGTCCATGGAAAGCAAGCAGGTGCATGTCTCGGTGAGCATCGACGCTGGCCCACCATCCAACCAGAATTTCTTGCTGGATAAACCACTGCGCGAAGCACGGGATGAATTCGAAAAGGCCTATTTTGAATACCATCTCGCCAAAGAAAATGGATCGATGACGCGGGTGGCAGAAAAGACGGGATTGGAGCGAACGCACCTGTATCGTAAGCTCAAGCAGCTAGGTGTTGATCTGACGCGTGGCAAGCGCAGTGGAACTTAATGAAGCCCGAGAAAACGAGGCGCATGTTGCTGCTATAATTTGAGGCTTAGGCCTGGTAGCTCAGTCGGTAGAGCAGAGGATTGAAAATCCTTGTGTCGGTGGTTCGATTCCGCCCCGGGCCACCAAAATTTCCTGCCGCACCACAACGCGGTAAGAACTAAAGAAAAGAACGGCCTCAAAAAGGTCGTTTTTTTTTGCCCGATTGGAGTCACCCCATGATCTTTCCTGTCGATCCAGACACCGTATCCCATGGCATTCAGCTGGCAGTCGCACCGGTCTTTCTCCTGACCGCAGTGTCGGGCATGATAGGCGCCGTGGTCAATCGGCTGGCCCGCATCATTGACCGCGCCCGCTTGCTGGAAGAACGCATCAAGAAGAACACCCACCCCGAATCGGTGGAGGACGACTACGCTGAGTTGGCCCAATTGCGAACACGCGGTTTGTTGGCCAACAGCAGCATTGGTTTGCTCACCTTGTGTTCATTCCTCATTGGCGTCACCATCATTGTGCTGTTTCTCGGTGAGACCACCAATTTTCAGATGCTGCGAATCTCCATTGGCAGCTTCCTGGCTGGGGTGGTGTGTTTCCTGATGGCCTTGGGGTGCTTCATGGCGGAAACGCTGATTGCCACGCGGGTGCTCAATTTTGGGCGACCGCGCTGAGTATTTAGCCTCATACGAGGCCGTTTGCATGGGAATAGCGGGCGCTGGTTCGGTGAAGTTCGGTGCTCGAAAAAATGAAGGAGCTGTATGCGGTGGATTGATCAAATTCCCTTACCACTACTGATCTTGGTCGCAGCATGGATGGGCGTGGCGCCCATTACGCCGGAGCCGCATCTGGTGGAAAAAGTGCGCATGTTGTCACAAGGCTTGCTGACCCGTCCCTTGGATATCTTTGACCTCTTCATCCATGCAGCTCCATTGGCCTTGCTGGCGCTCAGAGTGTGGCGGTTGGTTAAGGTGCGAGCCGCGAAACCGCAGGAGTAGGTGGGGCAGTTCGGTGCGGTGCAATCGCTGGACCAGCACGGATAATTCAAACGATGAGAATCAACTTAGTCACCCCGTTTGCAGAAAAAGATGCCGTCAAGGCACTGGGCGCCCGTTGGGACGGTGCCAAGAAAGTTTGGTACATCGTCGATGTGGCAGACCTCACCCCTTTCATGCGCTGGATTCCAAATCTGGACGCGGCGACTGATGAGTCCGGTGACGCAGTAACGCAGAAGTCGCCATCCAAGCTGCCAGCAAAGCAATCGCAGGGCGTCATCACCAAGCCCTCAGTCGAAGTGCCAAGCTGTGGGTGCAGGGTTCTTCCCTGGGAGCATTGCGAGCACAGCGCTACTAAGCCAACACCATGACCATTGATTGAGTCCATCCCCAGCTGCACAGCCTCTGCTGCACCATGCTCTGGGTGCGCCCGTCTAGTCGAATCAAAGAAGCGGCTACTGGCTGGGGTGCTTCATGGCAGAAACGCTGATTGCTACCCGTGAGCTCAACTTTGGGCGCAGGCGCTGAGCAGTGGACAGAATACGGGAATAGAGTCGTTGG
>CAJASG010000072.1 GCA_903944555.1 uncultured beta proteobacterium | reverse complement strand
TGCCGACGCCTCATCCGGGTTGCGAAACCAGGTGCGGTCTCCCGGCACAAAGTAGCGCGGCGGCAAGGGGCAGTCCATGGTGCCTTGTTCACGCAAAAATACATCATGGAACTCCCCCGACTTGATCGGCCGCGTGGCCCACAGGGTCTGCAACTCTTGCAACAGGCCCGGATTGCACAGCTCCAATTCCTGTGCAATGCCCAGCACAATGACGTACTCCGAGGCCCGGTAGCAGGAGAAAGAATACAAAGCCCCCGACACGTCGGGCTGGGTGGCCCGCGCCAGTGCGGTGATGATGGATACATTGGGGCGGATGACGAAACCATAGTCCTCGTCATAGACCCAGCAGTCCTGCGGGCGCTCCGCCTCGCTGGTGTGAAAGGCCAACGTCGTCTTGCGGGCGGCCTGCACGATGTTGTGGCGGATGCGCACCGCCGATTCCAGCTCATCCAGGCTGGGGAACTCGAAAGCGACCGGCCCCATCAGCATGGCCACCACTATTTCGCGGGTCAGATCGTCGGGTCTATTAGAGGTATCCAGTTGCAAGGTGGTGGTCAGCTGCAAGGTGTCAAAGCCCGGCGCCCATGCCTGGGCCTGGGTCGTATTCAGGCGTAGGTTAAGCTGTTCGCCAAGGGCGTTGGTGACTATCTCTGCATGTACCAGTGGCAGCAAGTCCACTGCCCCCATGCGTTCCAGCGCCTGTCTGGCGGCGGTCGCGGCATCGGCAAATCCGGTGACGCGAATGTGAAGACCACAGCATGCGTGCGTGGTCTGTGTGTTTGAGCCGATCGTCATAGGGCCTGTCTCCTGCATTCGTGTGCATTGGTATTTATGTCAGAAATATACCCCACACAATGTAGGGTTTTGGAATCTCTGAAGCATCATTCCCACCCCATGACAATTGATTTTGAAAACAACGCCTGGCACCAGCGAGAGGTGCACGAGCTCACGGCCCAGCACACGGTCGATCCAGCGCATGGGCTGGCCCCATCCGAGGTGCAACTGCGCGTGGAGCGCCACGGCGCCAATGAGTTGCAAAGCCATGCCCGGCGCGGGCCGCTGGCCTTGCTGCTGGAGCAGTTCACGGATTTCATGGTGCTGGTGCTGCTGGCCGCGGCGGTGATCTCGGGCGTCATCGGCGACCTGGTGGACACCCTCGCCATTCTGGTGATCGTGCTGCTCAACGCCGTTATCGGTTTTGTGCAGACCTGGCGTGCCGACCGCGCCATGGCGGCCTTGCAGCAACTGGCAGCGGCGCAGGCCACTGTGCTGCGCGGTGGCCAGATTCAGGTGGTGGCCGCACGCACGCTGGTGCCGGGTGACATCGTGTTGCTGGAGGCGGGCAACCAGGTGCCGGCTGACCTGCGCCTGATTGATATTGCCCAACTGCAGGTGGACGAATCTGCGCTCACCGGCGAATCGGTCACCGTGGCTAAACACACGGCGGCCTTGCCCGACACCGGGGACAGCGCTTTGGGCGACCGGCTTAACATGGCCTTCAAAGGCACCACTGCTACCCACGGGCGAGCACGCGGACTGGTGGTGGCCACCGGCATGTCCACCGAACTGGGCAAGGTGGCCCGGCTGCTCGATAGCGATGACCGCAGTACCCCGCTGCAGCGGCGCCTTGCCGCATTCGGCAAGCGCCTGGCGCTGGTGGTGATTGCCATTTGCGTGGTGATCTTTGTGGTGGGGGTGTTGCGGGGCGAAGAGCCACTGTTGATGGCGCTGACCGCCATCAGCCTGGCGGTGGCAGCCATCCCCGAGGCACTGCCTGCGGTGGTGACGGTGCTGCTGGCGTTAGGTGCCCGGCGCATGGTGGCGGTGCACGCGCTGGTGCGGCGCTTGCCCTCGGTGGAGACCCTGGGCTCGGTCACCACCATTTGCTCCGACAAGACCGGCACCCTCACGCTCAACCACATGCACGCCGAGCTGTTGCTGGTCAACGGCCATCGCTGGCTGCCGGGCGATCCGCTGCCGGGCGAGGTGCATGCCGAGGCGCTGCGGGCGGCGGTGCTGTGCAATGACGCCCGTCAGGAGGGCCAGGGTGCCAGCGGGCGCTGGCAGGGTGACCCTACCGAAACCGCGCTGGTGCTGGCGGCCTGGAGTGCGCAGATCGACAAGGCCACACTGGACGCCGATTGGCCCCGGGTGCAGGAGCAGCCGTTTGATTCGCTGCGCAAGCGCATGACCACTTTTCACGCCCACGCAGGCGCCTATGTGGCCTATACCAAGGGTGCGCCGGAATCGGTGCTGGCGCGCTGCACATCGCAATGGAACCCCGATGGCGCTGCGCCGCTAGACGCTGGTGCACTGGTGCTGGAGGCCAATGCGCTGGCGGCGCAGGGCTTACGCGTGCTGGCGCTCGCACGGCGCGACCATGCCCAACTGCCCGACACCAATGCGCTGGGCGCAGTAGAAAGCCAGCTGCAGTTTCTGGGATTCATCGCCCTGATTGACCCGCCACGCCCCGAGGCGGCAGCGGCGGTGCGGGAC
>CAJASG010000071.1 GCA_903944555.1 uncultured beta proteobacterium | reverse complement strand
GGGCGTATGATGCAGCCCGAAACAACTTACTTCACCGTGTCCAGGTTCGTATTGCCCACGCAGCACCATTATTGGCTGCTGCGGACGCTCTGCGTTAACTTGGTCAAAGTCACCCGCCCAACATGAGACGTTATTCCCGAATCACTGGCACAGGAAGCTATTTGCCTCCGCGCAGGTTGTCCAATGCCGATTTGGTATCCGAATTGGCCGCCCAGGGCGTGGAATCTTCGGATGATTGGATTGTGGAGCGAACCGGCATTCGTGCCCGGCATTTTGTGGATGCTGGCGTGTACAGCAGTGACCTGGGTTTTGAAGCTGCCAAAAATGCGCTCCAAGCAGCCGGGTGCACTGCCCAAGATATTGACCTCATCATTGTTGCCACTTCTACGCCAGATATGGTGTTTCCGTCGACTGCGTGCATTTTGCAAAACAAGTTGGGTGCCAATGGCTGCCCAGCATTTGATGTGCAGGCGGTGTGCAGCGGCTTTATTTATGCGTTGACCATCGCCGATGCCATGATCCAGACCGGGGCCGCCAACCGTGCTTTGGTCGTGGGTGCCGAGGTGTTCTCGCGCCTCCTGGACTTCAAGGACCGAACCACCTGCGTTTTGTTCGGCGATGGCGCAGGCGCCGTGGTGCTGGAGGCGTCGGAGACGCCTGGCATACTTTCCAGTGATTTGCATGCGGATGGCAAGCACGTGGGTATCTTGTGCGTGCCGGGACACGTGTCCGGTGGAGTCGCATTGGGGGACCCGTTGCTCAAAATGGATGGGCAAGCGGTTTTCAAGTTGGCCGTGGGTGTCTTGGAAGATGCCGCCCGCGCAGTGCTTGAAAAAGCCGGTAAAACGGAGGCGGACATCGACTGGATGATTCCCCATCAAGCCAATATCCGCATCATGCAAAGCACCGCCAAGCGCCTGAAAGTACCGATGGACAAGGTGGTTGTCACGGTTGATCAGCATGGCAATACGTCCGCTGCCTCGATTCCTCTGGCATTGGACTGGGCGGTGCGCATTGGTAAGGTAAAACCGGGTGAAACGCTGCTGCTAGAAGGTGTCGGTGGCGGGTTCACCTGGGGTGCAGTGCTCCTTAATTTGTAGCTGCTTGCGCACTACCCATAAGGCCCAGAGCCATTTTTTGCTTAAAATTCATTCATGAAAAAATTTGCCTTTATTTTCCCCGGTCAAGGATCGCAATCGGTCGGAATGTTGGATTCCTGGGGGGATCACCCGGTTGTGGCGCAGACGCTCGTTGAGGCCTCCGATGCACTGGGTGAAGACATTGCCAAGTTGATTCATGACGGTCCTAAAGACGCACTGGCGTTGACGACCAATACCCAGCCGGTGATGCTGGTGGCGGGTGTGGCCAATTACCGGGTGTGGTTGTCCGAAGTGGGCGTGGCGCCGACTGCCGTGGCGGGTCACTCCCTGGGTGAATACGCCGCACTGGTGGCTGCTGGTGTACTTACCTTGACGCAAGCGGCTCCTCTGGTTCGGCTGCGTGCGCAGGCGATGCAGGACGCGGTGCCGGTCGGTGTGGGGGCAATGGCCGCAATTTTGGGGATGGATGCGGTGCGTGTTGCGGCCGGATGTGCTGAAGTGACCCAGTCATTTGGTCCGGGTTCTGCCGAGGTGGTTGAAGCCGTAAATTTCAACGACCCTGCGCAAACGGTGATTGCTGGCAGCAAGGCCGCAGTCGACAAGGCGTGTGAAGTGCTCAAGGCCAACGGCGCCAAGCGTGCCTTGCCATTGCCTGTGTCGGCACCGTTCCATTCCAGCTTGATGAAACCCGCTGCGGAAAAATTGAAAGAGCGCTTGGCAACCATGGAGTTTGCCGCACCACAAATCCCGCTGGTCAACAACATTGATGTGGCCGTAGAGACGGATGCTGACCGCATTCGTGATGCCCTGTACCGCCAGGCTTTTGGTCCGGTGCGCTGGGTTGAGTGTGTGCAAGCCCTCAAGGCGCGTGGCTTGGGGACATTGGTCGAGTGCGGACCTGGCAAAGTGTTGGCAGGGATGGTCAAACGTATTGACCCTGAATTGGCGGGTTTCCCACTACTGGACCCGTCCAGCCTGGAAGATCTCAAAGGACTTTTGGTATGAGCGACATCAAATTTGAAGGACAGGTAGCGTTGGTGACCGGTGCATCGCGGGGCATTGGTGCTGCGATCGCCTTAGAGTTAGCGCGCAAAGGAGTCAAAGTCATCGGGACGGCTACGACAGACGCCGGTGCGGAAAAAATTCGTGCAGCGCTTTCGGCTTACCCCGGTTGCGACGGGCGCACCCTGAACGTGACCGATGGTGTCGCTGGCGACGCATTGGTGGACGCCCTTGTCAAGGAACATGGCGGCTTGCAGGTATTGGTGAACAACGCTGGAATTACCCGCGATAACGTTGCCATGCGCATGAAGGATGATGACTGGGATGCCGTGGTGGATACCAACCTGAAAGGTGTCTTTCGCATGAGTCGCGCAGTGATGCGCACCATGATGAAACAGCGCTATGGGCGCATCATCAACATCACTTCGGTGGTTGGCGCATCCGGGAACGCCGGTCAGGCCAACTATGCTGCGGCTAAAGCGGGCGTGGCAGGAATGACCCGCGCATTGGCGCGCGAGTTGGGCTCCCGTAACATCACGGTGAATTGCGTGGCTCCAGGATTTATTGAAACCGATATGACTGCAAGCCTGCAGGAAGATCAACAGAAAGCATTGCTAGGCCAAATTCCATTGGGCCATCTTGGCAAGCCCGCAGACATTGCACATGCCGTGGTGTACCTCGCTTCGCCCTTCGCGTCCTACGTGACCGGGCAGGAGTTGCACGTCAACGGTGGTATGTACATGTAAGGAACGAAAATCAAGCCGATTTGTCCGTTCGGCTACCTGGTTAGAGGTCACACTCTAAGGCCGGGTAAAATCACGGATTCATTCACAACCCTCAGAGGGAACCCATGAGCGATATTGAAGTACGCGTCAAAAAAATCATTGCCGAGCAACTCGGTGTTGAAGAATCCCAAGTTACCAACGAGAAAGCCTTTGTGGCCGATCTGGGTGCTGATTCACTCGACACAGTGGAGTTGGTAATGGCGCTGGAAGATGAGTTCGGCATTGAAATTCCGGACGAAGATGCGGAAAAAATCAACACCGTGCAAAATGCTATTGATTACGCCAATACGCACAAAAAAGCGTAATTGAACATCTGCGGTGCTTTGGTGCCGCGCGGGTCAGTGGTCAGAGGGGTTTTTGCCCTTTCTTGCTGGCCCGCATCCTCTCTGTATTAGTCGCCGTTTTAAACGGTGTTTCATTGACGAACCACTGAAAACCCATTTCTATGTCCCGTCGTCGCGTTGTTGTCACCGGTCTAGGCTGTGTCAGTCCCGTAGGAAATACGGTTGAAGAGTCATGGGCAAATTTACTTGCAGGCAAATCCGGTATTGATTTAATCACCCGATTTGATGCATCTGCTTTTTCTTGCAAGATTGCCGGAGAAGTAAAAAATCTTAATCTGGATTCCTACATTGCGCCCAAAGAAGCGCGTGCAATGGACACTTTCATACATTACGGCATCGCCGCTGCGGTGCAAGCCGTAGCAGATGCCGGGTTACCCACAGGGGATGCACTTGGTGACGAGGAAGCCACACGCATTGGATGTGTCATTGGCTCCGGCATCGGTGGGCTTCCCATGATTGAGGGAACCCATACTGAATATACGAATCGGGGCCCCCGTCGTATATCGCCCTTTTTTGTTCCCTCCACCATCATCAACATGACTGCGGGTCATGTGTCCATGCGGTTTGGTTTCAAGGGCCCCAATATTGCCATCGTGACGGCCTGCACCACAGGGCTGCATTGCATCGGCGAGGCAGGACGCATGATCGAATACGGTGATGCGGATGTGATGGTCGCAGGCGGCTCTGAAGCGACCGTGTCTCCCTTGGGGATTGGCGGCTTTGCCGCCATGCGGGCACTGAGCACGCGCAATGATGACCCGACCACTGCCTCGCGTCCTTGGGACAAGGATCGTGACGGTTTTGTGTTGGGCGAAGGCGGCGGCGTGGTCGTGCTCGAAGAGTATGAGCATGCCAAAGCACGCGGTGCAAAAATTTACGCCGAATTGGCGGGCTTTGGTATGAGCGGCGACGCAGGGCATATGACTGCGCCCAATATGGATGGTCCGCGTAGGGCAATGCTGAGCGCCTTGCGTAATGCTGGTGTGAATCCCGACCAAGTGAACTACCTTAATGCCCATGGCACGTCTACCCCGCTAGGGGATCTCAATGAGACCAATGCGATCAAGGCCGCCTTGGGCGATCATGCCAAGAAGATCGTCGTGAACTCCACCAAGTCCATGACGGGTCATCTGTTAGGGGGAGCGGGTGGCGTTGAGTCGGTATTTACAATACTTGCTCTGTACCACCAGAAGAGTCCTCCAACGATCAACATTTTCAACCAGGATCCGGAGTGCGATCTGGACTACTGTGCCAATGTGGCGCGTGATATGTCCATTGAAATCGCGGTCAAGAACAACTTTGGTTTCGGTGGAACCAATGGAACACTGGTGTTCAAGCGCGTCTAACTTGCACTAGCAGTCGTTCCTGAGTTACTTTTCGCATATTCCCACGTATGCACCGGGCTCCAGCGGTTGGTTTTACGGTGTCCCGGTCTTCGTGGCATTTGCGTTTCATTGTTGTTTTGTGGTCGGCTGGATTAGGTGCATTATTGCTTTTGATGCGAACCTCTTTGGGGCTTGATACACAGGTCTTGCTGGTGTCCTGCTGGGTGTTAGCGGGGGGCATTTCGCTGAAAGGCTGGAGTTGTTTCTTGCCCAGTCGTTTGCAGTGGGATGGCCAACAATGGATTTTGGCTGGATTGGACGGTGCGAGTGCACTGCATCTGGACTTGCTGATGGATTTTCAAAATCTGATGCTGGTTCGCGTCCGAGGCAAGTCCATGCGACCCGTCTGGCTCTGGCTGGAACCCGTGTTGCCAGACCCCCAATGGCGTGCCCTGCGTCGCGCGGTGGTGGCAAGCCCGCGAGAATCCCAGCCTGAGATTGCGTCGAATTCTCCCATCCAACCGGGAGAGCACTCTTGAGCCAAACGATGCCGCCTGCTCCCCAGGATTCGGATTTTCTTCTGGTGCAACGTACCGTTGCCGGTGATCAGCGTGCTTATGGTTTACTGGTGTTGAAGTACCAACGCCGCATTCAACGCCTGATAGGGCGCATGGTGCGTGATGTCGACTTGGTGGAGGACATTGCGCAGGAGACCTTCATTCGGGCATATCGGGCCTTGCACCAGTTTCGGGGTGATGCCCAGTTCTATACCTGGCTGTACCGTATCGCGGTGAACACCGCCAGGAGGTCGCTTCTGGACCTCAAGCGCAACCCGACCGTCTCCGAAAATTTCCAAGGCTCCGATGAAGAAGATGAAACTTATTGGCGAAAGGCTGACCCAATCAGCGAGGAGACGCCGGAATCTTTGTTAGCCGCCAAGGAAATCGCGGGTGTTGTGAATGCTGCATTGGATGATCTGCCCAGTGATTTGCGGTTGGCGATTACTTTGCGGGAGATTGAGGGGTTGAGCTATGAGGAAATCGCAAGCACGATGGATTGCCCAATTGGAACCGTGCGCTCCCGGATTTTCCGCGCCCGCGAAGCCGTTTCTGCGAAAGTCAAGCCGCTGCTGGAAAAACAAATGGGTAAACGCTGGTGAGGGTTGTCGAAATGAATGAGTTACGTGTACCCGTTGCTGAACGAATTTCTGCGTTGTCGGATGGGCGTCTCACCGGGGATGAGTTTGTGCAGACGATGACTGACATGCACTCAGATCCGCTTGCGGTATCCACATGGCAGGCTTATCACCTTGTGGGTGATGTCATGCGGGAGCGCGAGTTGCTGCCGGCCGCCAGTGATTTTGCATTTTGGGAAAAACTTGAACTGCGACTGGCTGCAGAGCCAAGTTGGCCCTTGTCTGGAAATGAGGACGACAGGGCGGCACAGGTTGATCCAATGCCTGTGGTTGCCATGCCTCAACGTGTCGGAGTACCAGAAGCCAACGCACCGGTGTTTAGTTGGAAAATGCTGGCCGGTGGGCTTAGTACGGTTTTATTTGGCGTGGTGGGGGTGGCTCTTTGGAGCCAACCTGACGTTCAAACATCTGTTCAGGTATCGGCTCCCTCGGTGGGGGGCGCGGTTGCTCCGCAGTTTGTTGCCAAAGAGGTTGAGGCGGGCATCATGGTTCGGGATCCGCAACTGGACGAACTGATGGCTGCACACCGGCAGCTCGGAGGGCACTCCATCTTGCAGGTGCCCACCGTTTTTTTGCGCAATGCCACGTTTGAGGAGTCCGCGCGGTGAGGGCGCTGACGTGGGCCCAGAGCAGCTTTGCGGCTGCCTTGTTGGTGTTTTTGGGGTGCGGACCTGGCCTTGCGCAGGCCGTTGCGTCTGAGCCCTCGATCAGCGCTTGGTTGGCCCGCACGCATGAAGCGTCACGCCAGCGCGCCTATGCCGGAACATTCGTGGTAACCAGCGGTGGCTCCATGGCCAGCGCCAAGATATGGCATGTGTGTGATGGCACGCAGCAAATGGAACGCGTGGAAGCATTGACGGGGGCGCCAAGATCGACGTTTCGCCACGACGACCAGGTGGTCACGTTCCTGACCGAATCCAAAGTGGTGGTTGCGCAAAAGCGGGACTCCTTGGGCTCATTCCCTGGGCTGTTGAAATCGAATGACATTGACATTGGCAACTTCTATCTCCTGAAAGAAAAAGGCAGTGAGCGGGTTGCAGGTTTTGACGCCGATGTGGTTTCTCTGACGCCGAAAGACCGTTTGCGTTACGGGTACCGGGTTTGGAGCGAGCGGAAGACAGGATTGGTGATTCAGTTGCACATACTGGATCTGGATGGTCGGGTGCTGGAGCAATCCGCTTTTTCAGAGTTGCAGCTGGATGCGCCTGTGGACATGGGCAAGTTGACTGAACTCATGCACAACACGGCAGGATACAGAGTGGTGCATCCTGATGTACAGAAGGTGGACCCCAATGCCCAAGGATGGGCCATGCGGCAATTGCCGGGCGGATTTAAACCCATGGCCTGCTACAAACGGCCGGGTAGCTTGGACAAAACATCCACCCGTGCTGACAGCTCTATTCAGTGGGTTTTTTCGGATGGCTTGGCCACGGTCTCTCTATTTGCCGAGCCATTCAACGCGACACGCCATGTCCGGGAAGGCGCTGTGGATGGGCTGGGTGCAACCCATACGCTGACACGCAGAGTCAAGGATTGGTGGATCACCGCTGTCGGCGAAGTTCCACTCGCCACATTGACTTTTTTTGTGGAAGCACTTGAACGCAAAAAATGAAACTCCAGTTGTAGAGTTTTGGGTACGGCCTGAATTATTTACGGTAACCACTATTTCGATGAAACCAATGATGACCCTTATTTCAATGAAGTTATTCCGTTCTCTGTGCTTGGCTGTCGCCATGGTGAGTACTGCGAGCATGGTGATGTTGCCGGCACAGTCGGCCATGGCGCAGGCCAGGGGTTTGCCGGATTTCACGGATCTGGTCGATCAGGTCGGGCCATCCGTGGTCAATATCCGCACCTTGGAAAAGGTGGCAACTCGAACCCAACCGGGTGTGCCTGGCGATGAGGAAATGCTGGAGTTTTTCAAGCGCTTTGGCTTGCCGATTCCGAATATCCCCAAACAGGCGCCCCGTCAGGGTCGTCCCCAACAAGAGGATGAGCAACCCCGCGGTGTGGGTTCCGGTTTTATTTTGTCGTCCGACGGTCTCATCATGACCAACGCCCACGTAGTGGAGGGTGCGGATGAGGTGTTGGTGACGCTGACCGACAAGCGGGAGTTCAAGGCCAGAATCATCGGCGCTGACAAGCGCAGCGACGTGGCTGTGGTGAAAATTGAGGCCACAGGCTTGCCCGCCGTCAAAGTGGGGGATGTGAGTCGTCTGCGGGTGGGGGAATGGGTGATTGCTATTGGTTCTCCGTTTGGTCTGGAAAACTCGGTAACGGCGGGTATTGTGAGCGCCAAGCAGCGCGATATGGGTGACTACCTGCCCTTTATTCAAACCGATGTGGCCATCAACCCTGGCAACTCCGGTGGACCTTTAATCAACATGCGCGGCGAGGTGGTGGGCATCAACAGCCAGATCTATTCCCGCTCGGGTGGCTCCATGGGGATTTCCTTTTCCATTCCTATGGACGAGGCGGTGCGGGTCAGTGATCAGTTGCGAAGCACAGGCCGGGTGTCCCGTGGACGAATAGGCGTGCAAATCGAACAGGTCAGCAAGGACGTGGCTGAGTCTATTGGATTGGGTAAGCCGGTGGGGGCCTTGGTCCGTGGCGTCGAGGCAGGTTCTCCCGCGGAAAAAGCCGGAGTGGAAGCCGGTGACATCATCGTCAAGTTCGAAGGCAAGACCATTGAGAAATCCAGTGATTTGCCACGTATGGTGGGCAACACCAAGCCGGGTACCAAGAGCACATTGACGGTATTCCGTCGTGGTGCATCCAAAGACCTTAGCGTTGTCATTGCCGAAGTAGAAGCGGACAAACCCATTGCCAAGGCCTCTACCCGCGATGAAAAACCCAAGGCATCTGCTGCGGGACAGGCGTTTGGACTCGGCGTTAGTGAGCTCTCTGAAGCCCAGAAAAAGGAGTTAAAAGTCAAGGGCGGCGTCAAGGTAGAGTCTGCTGTCGATGCGGCCGCTCGTGCTGGTTTGCGTGAGGGGGATATTATTTTGTCGCTTGCCAATACCGAAGTGGCGTCGGTCAAGGATTTTGATAACCTGTTATCGAAGCAAGACAAAAACAAACCGTTGACGGTGCTTTTTCGGCGCGGCGAGTGGACGCAGTACGCGGTCATTCGCGCGGGTCGATAGAGTCGGTGTCGGCCGAGCAGCCCTACTGGCTTGAAGGGTATCGGGTACATTCTTGGTGCGATAAGGTCAATCCGCATTGGATTGCTGTGTTTATGAGTATGTGTGTAACTGCTAACTTTCGGACTGTTTTTAGGTTCTGGTTAGAATACGGGCTAGGCACTGCCCATTGTGGGTATATAGAGGCGCAAAAAATTCATAATGTGAGAAGGCTGCATGCCTTCCACTGTTGCGCCGAAAATCCCATCGATGTTCTCAAGATTCAATCGTTAAATTGTTAATAAGCTGTGTATAACTTAACTGTTGTTGAGTCGCAACGACACCAGAATCCAAATTATTGGGCTGTGCTCTCCAGACTTTTTGCCTACAATGAAGTTCCAACCTTCGCAGTTGCCAAAGATTGTTGGTTCAGGGCGCGTCTAAATTAGATGCGCCCTTTTTTCTTGTCCAGCCGTTTTAATTCAACCACTTGAAGCTACCCGTTGATGAATCACATCAGAAATTTTTCGATCATTGCCCATATTGACCATGGCAAATCCACACTCGCTGACCGCCTGATCCAGCGTTGCGGTGGCCTGGAAGCGCGGGACATGGAAGCACAAGTTCTGGATTCGATGGACATCGAAAAAGAGCGTGGGATAACCATCAAGGCGCAGACGGCTGCACTCCAATACAAGGCCAAAGACGGGCAGGTCTACAACCTCAATCTGATCGATACGCCGGGGCATGTGGACTTCTCGTACGAAGTCAGCCGCTCACTGTCCGCGTGTGAAGGGGCACTGTTGGTGGTGGACGCCAGTCAGGGTGTGGAAGCGCAAACGGTGGCCAACTGCTACACCGCGCTCGACCTGGGCGTGGAAGTGCTACCGGTGCTCAACAAGATTGATCTGCCCAATGCCGATCCGGACAACGCGCGCAGCGAAATTGAAGACGTGATTGGCATCGACGCCACCGATGCGATTGTGTGCTCAGCCAAGACGGGAATTGGTATTGATGAAATTTTGGAAGCCGTGGTTGCCAAAATTCCCGCACCCCGGGGTAACCCCACTGCGCCCTTGCGCGCCATGATCATCGATAGCTGGTTTGACAGCTATGTCGGTGTGGTGATGCTGGTGCGTGTCGTGGATGGCCGCCTTGGCAAGGGTGAGCGTATCAAGATGATGGCCTCGGGTGCGGTCTACAACGCCGACAACCTGGGGGTTTTCACCCCTGCCAACCAGCCGCGCAATGCATTGAACGCGGGTGAAGTGGGCTACATCATTGCGGGCATCAAGGAGCTGCAAGCCGCCAAGGTGGGTGACACCGTCACCCTGGAAAAGAAGTTGCCGAACAATGCGGGCCCCGCAACCGAGGCCTTGCCCGGATTCAAGGAAATTCAGCCGCAGGTGTTTGCCGGTCTATATCCATCAGAAGCCAGTGAATACGACTCTCTGCGTGATGCACTGGAAAAACTCAAGCTCAACGATGCGTCCCTGCACTATGAGCCCGAAGTCTCGCAGGCCCTTGGCTTTGGTTTTCGCTGCGGTTTCCTTGGGCTTTTGCACATGGAGATTGTGCAGGAGCGCCTAGAGCGCGAGTTTGACCAGGACCTGATCACCACCGCACCCAGCGTGGTGTACGAGGTGATGAAGAACGATGGCGAAGTCATCATGGTGGAGAACCCTTCCAAGATGCCCGAGGTGGGCAAGATGGCCGAAATTCGCGAACCCATCGTTACCGTGCATCTGTACATGCCGCAGGAATATGTGGGCGTGGTCATGACCCTGGCCAACCAAAAGCGCGGCGTGCAAATGAACATGGCCTACAAGGGGCGGCAAGTGGTGCTCACCTATGAAATGCCCCTGGCTGAAATCGTGCTCGACTTTTTTGACAAGCTCAAGAGTGTGAGCCGGGGCTACGCCTCCATGGACTACGAATTCAAGGAGTACCGTGCGGCCGATGTCGTCAAGGTGGACATTTTGCTGAACAGCGAAAAGGTGGATGCACTGTCCATCATGCTGCACCGCAGCCAAAGCATCTACCGCGGGCGGGCTGTGGTGAGCAAGATGCGAGAGATCATTTCACGCCAGATGTACGACGTGGCCATCCAGGCGGCGATTGGGGCCAATATCATCGCGCGTGAGACAATCAAAGCGCTGCGCAAGAACGTGCTGGCGAAGTGTTATGGCGGTGATATTTCACGCAAGAAAAAACTCCTTGAGAAACAAAAAGCAGGTAAGAAACGCATGAAACAAGTTGGCTCGGTGGAAGTTCCACAAGAAGCGTTCCTGGCCATTTTGCAGGTGGAAGATTGATGCAAGTTCTTACCGCAGCCATTCTTGCCGCGTTCGGGTTGTACGCCGGTTCCTGGTACTTCGGGCTGGTCGACGGCAACTTCGCTTTGCTGTTGTTTCTTGCAACCGTGGTCACGGGTGCGTACTGGCTGGCCGAGCGCTTCTACTTTTTGCCGCAGCGCCAAAAAACGGCGGCCGTGCTGGAGGCCAATGACGTGCAACGGCGCGCCGAGCTGGAGAAGCAGGGCATCAAGCGGGTCGATGGCGATATTACTGAGGCCAAAATCCGGTTGCTCATGCAGCCTTGGTGGCTGGATTGGACGGCCGGCCTGTTCCCTGTGATCATTGCGGTGTTCTTTTTGCGGTCGTTCCTGTTTGAGCCCTTCAAGATTCCGTCGGGCTCCATGATCCCGACGCTGTTGGTGGGCGATTTGATCCTGGTGAATAAATTTCACTACGGAATCCGCTTGCCGGTTCTTAACACCCGCATCACCGAAGGCAACCGACCGCAGCGTGGTGATGTCATGGTGTTTCGTTACCCGCCCAAACCCAGCCTGGACTACATCAAACGTGTGGTGGGTGTGCCCGGCGACACGGTGGCCTATCTCAACAAGCGTCTGACCATCAACGGCAAAGCGGTGGCCACAACGACGGTGCCCGAGTTTTTTGACGAAGACGCCATGCGCTACTTCAAGCAATATGAAGAAACACTGGGCGACAAACCCCATCGGCTTCTTAACGACGATGATCGTCCGGCATTTGTGCCTGGGGCGGACAATTTTGCGGGCCGGGCCAACTGCAGCTACACCGCCGAAGGTGTGACCTGCAAGGTGCCCGAAGGCCACTATTTCATGATGGGTGATAACCGCGATAATTCGCTGGATTCCCGTTATTGGGGCTTTGTCCCAGAGCAAAACATCGTGGGCAAAGCCTTCTTTGTCTGGATGAATTTCGGCAGTCTCAAGCGCATTGGCGCGTTCAATTAAACAGTTCATCGACAGTTGCTTATCTGGACCGGAGAAAAAATATGACATTGCAATTCAAATCCAAACAACGCGGCATTTCCTTTATTGGTCTGGTCGTCGTGGGTTCTTTGCTGGCGATGACTGGTGTGGTCGTTGCCCAGATGTTTCCCACCTATCTGGAATACCAGTCTGTCCTGAAGGCTGTGAACAAAGCAAAAGAGGGCCAGTCTGTCGCGGAAGCTCGCATGATTTTTGACAAGCAAGCCTCGGTCGATGACATTAAAACCATCAGTGGCAAGGACGTGGATGTCACCAAAGAGGGCGATAAAGTTGTGGTCAGCTTTGCGTACGAGCGCGAAATCCATTTGGCTGGCCCTGCGTACTTGACGCTCAAATACGCTGGCCGATCCAAGTAAGTGGATAACAGTTTGCAGGAACTGCAGCGCCGCCTGCAGCATGATTTTTCCGATCCTGGGCTATTGGCCCGGGCGTTGACCCACCGCAGCTTCTCCATTGACCATTACGAACGACTGGAATTCCTGGGGGACTCCGTTCTCAATTTGGCCGTCTCGGACCTTCTCTACACCCGCTTGGGTACCTTGCCCGAAGGGGATTTGTCCCGTGTGCGTGCCAATCTGGTCAAGCAAGAGACCTTGCACCAACTGGCTGTTGGATTGGGCTTGCCCGACGTGATCAAGCTGGGCGAGGGCGAGTTTCGCTCCGGCGGCCAGAAGCGGCCCTCGATTCTGGCGGATGCACTGGAAGCCATCATTGGCGCCGTGTACCTGGATGCCGGTTTTACGGTGGCGCAGGCGCTGGTGCAGCGTTTGTTCAAAGCCGTGGAAATCAACCCGCAGATGGAAGCCATTGGCAAAGACCCCAAGACCGAACTACAAGAGTGGTTGCAGGGCCGCAAAATGAAACTACCCACTTACAGTGTGGTCGGCACCGTTGGAGCCGCGCACAAACAAAGCTTTGACGTCGAGTGTGAAATCCCCGAGCTGCATTTGACAGAACGTGGCATTGGCGCTTCCCGCCGTGCCGGAGAACAGGCCGCAGCTGCCGCGATGCTGCAAACAATCAAGGCAAAGGCCAAACCATGACCGACCCACAAGAGACGAGTGCTCCTAAAAATATAGCTGACCGCGCAGGTTCTACGAGGTCTAAGACCCTAAAAGACTTAAAAGCTGGCCCCGAAAAAACTCCTGCAAAGAGTCCCAATAAAGCTTCCAAAGAAGTCAAAGCGCCAGCGCCCGAGCGGCAAGAAAATCTGGATGCCATGCTTGAAGGGCTGCTCAAAAGCACGCCCAAACTCGCCCAGCCCGGCACGGCGGCGGCGGACGGCCAGCGTTGTGGTTTGGTGGCCATCGTCGGCAAGCCCAATGTGGGCAAGTCCACACTGCTCAATGCCTTGGTCGGCCAGAAAATCAGTATCACCTCGCGCAAGGCGCAAACCACTCGCCACCGCATCACCGGCATGCACACGGTGGGCGCCAACCAGTTTGTGTTTGTGGATACCCCGGGCTTCCAGACCCTGCATGCCAACGCGCTCAACAAGTCGCTCAACAAGGCAGTTTTGGGTGCGGTAGCGGATGTGGATTTGATTTTGTTCGTGGTCGAGGCCGGCAGCTTCACCCCCGCCGATGCGCGGGTGCTGGCGTTGCTGGGCAAGGGCATTCCGACCCTGTTGATCGCCAACAAGCTCGATAACCTGAACCGCCGTGGTGATGTGGCGCCTTGGCTGCAGACCATGCAGGAGAAACACGCCTTTGCCGAGTTTGTGCCCATGTCGGCCAAAAGTGCAAAAGACGTCGGGCGTTTGCTGGATATTTGCGCCAAATATTTGCCGGAGCAGGCCTGGTGGTACGCCGAAGACGAGCTGACCGACCGCAGCGAGAAATTCCTCGCCAGTGAGCTGGTGCGCGAAAAGCTGTTTCGCCTGACCGGTGATGAGCTGCCCTACACCTCCACCGTCATCATTGACACCTTCGCCGAAGAGCCCCCGCAACGCAAGGGCCAAAAACGCCTGCTGCGCATTGCCGCCACCATCGTGGTGGAGCGCGACACCCACAAGGCGATGGTGATTGGCGACAAGGGCGAACGCATCAAACGCATCGGCATGGAGACGCGTGTCGAGCTGGAGAAGCTGGCAGACGCCAAGGTGTTCATTGAGCTGTGGGTCAAAGTGCGCTCCGGTTGGGCTGACGACGAAGCGCGGGTGCGCAGCTTTGGCTACGAGTGAAATGTTTGCCCCCACGCTCCCCGCTTTGCGTGGTTCGCTGCCCCCCGAGGGGGCTCGTTTTGCCTTGGGGCGGCCCGGCGGCAAAACATAGTGGCGACCAAACGCGTCTCGGATGAACCCGCGTTCGTACTGCACCGCTACGACTGGAGCGAAACCAGCCTGATTGTTGAGGTGTTTACCCGCCACCACGGCCGCATCGCCTTGGTGGCCAAAGGTGCCAAGCGGCCCAATTCCAGTTTTCGTCCGATTTTGCTGCCACTGCAACCGCTGCATGTTGCCTTCGGTGGGGATGCGGAAATAAAAACCCTCAAAAGTGCCGAATGGCAGGGTGGGCACGTCATGCCCTCCGGCGACGCATTGCTGTCTGGCTATTACCTGAACGAGCTAATACTGACCCTGCTGGCGCGGGACGACCCGCACCCTGGTCTGTTTGATGTC
>CAJASG010000070.1 GCA_903944555.1 uncultured beta proteobacterium | reverse complement strand
GTGCTCTCGATCGGCGTGGTGTTGATGGCGGCCAGTTTTGCCGGGACCACCTTGTACCTGCAGAGCTTAAGCAAGCGCCCCACGTTTGACGCCGTGCACCGATTGTGGTGGGTTGCCATGGTCAGTGCACTGGCCGCTTGTGCCTTGTGGGTTGCGGCGCAGGTCTTTCCTACATTGAAGCAATGGCAAAGTTGGCCGCTGCTGTTTGGCACCTTGGTGTTGTTCGGTGGTTTCATGTCGGTGATGGTTGGCATGCTGTACAAAATCGTTCCCTTTTTGATCTGGCTGCATTTGCAGAACCGGGGATCGGGTCGTCTGGTCGCTCCCAATATGAAAAAGGTACTGGCCCAAAACCTGATTGATCGCCAGACGGGCGCGCATTTTTGCGCCTTCGGCCTGTTGGTGCTGGCCGTCATGTGGCCACAATGGTTTGTGTACCCCGCTGGAGCGGCCTTGGTGCTGGCCAATGGTTGGCTACTGCATAACCTGCTCTCGGCGGTGGGGGTGTACCGTGCGCACATGGCAAAGATTGCGCTGCTGGAGACCAGTCAAACCGTTCGGCAGTAGGAAATCTTGTCCTTTATCCGGGTTCTCCTTTTTACGCAGTGGCGTCTTACGTTGGCAGCCGGGACAGCATGTCTTCACAAAGCAAGTGCGCCGCCTCAAGGTCCAGGTTCTGCAATGCTTCATCCAATCCATCCATAAATCCGACTGGCAGCCCGCTCAATAGTTCACGTGCTTGTGCGAAACACTGAAGTGCTTCCAAATCGGACGCCGCTGACAGGGCTGAAATCCTGCGCAGCGCGTTCATGGCTGCTTCACCTGCCAAAGGCGTAGGCGCAGCACCTCCACCGGTGCTGGTAGCAACAGGCCCATGCTCCAGTTGTGCGATCGCCTCTTTCAGGGCTTCTTGTGTCGACTGGACCAATATTGCAAACCCTTCCAGTCCCTGTTCGCATTCTTGCATTCCAGCGCCAGTGACACATAAGGTCTCCAGTTGTGCTGCGTTGGCCGCTAACTCCGTAGCACCCAAAGTGCCGGCGTTCCCTTTCAGTGTGTGCAGTCGCATGAGCGCCTTTGGTTTGTCGCCAGAGGTCAAGCACTGCCGTAATTCAGGGATGATTGCGTCGATAATTTTGACAAAGTCGCGCGCGGTGCGCACATACAAGGACCGCATACCGGACATTCGTCCCAGTGCAGTTCTTAGATCCAGGCCGACAACAGTTGGCACTGCGAACACGTGTTGAATGGACGTAGTGTTCTCTTTCAACTGCACTGCAGGCGTCTGAAATCCTGTCATGCGAATCAATAGTGACACCAGTTTCACCATGTCAAATGGTTTACCGATGTGCTCATTCATGCCCGCCGCAATGCAGGCATCGCGGTCACTGGCCATCGCATTGGCCGTCATGGCGATGATCGGGAGATGCGCCAGGCCCAGTTTGTCCCTGATGACCCGGGTGGCCGCATAGCCGTCGAGCACCGGCATTTGTATATCCATTAGTACGACATCAAATTGCGGGGCCGCGGCCGCCACAGCATCCACTCCGAGTTGACCATTGGCTGCCAGCGACACGATAGCGCCCGCAGCGGTAAGCAATTCATCGGCAACCTGTTGGTTGATCAGGTTGTCTTCCACCACCAAAATGCGCATGCCGCTGAGCTGTCTGGCGTTGCTACGTCCTTTGGCGAGCTGACGCAGACTGGAGTTTCCGGTGCTTGCATCCATCAGCGCGTCGTACAACATGGAGGCGGTAACCGGCTTGACCAGAAAGCCGTTCAGCATATCCTGCTCATCTTCAGGGCGATGTGTCAGCATTTCCCGCCCGTGCGCCGTCACCATGATGACCTTGGGCTGTGGGAGACTGTGATTGTTGGCCAGTTGCCGAATGTGGCGGGTGGTTTCCCATCCGTCCATATCAGGCAACTGCCAGTCCATGTAGATGACAGAATAGGGAAAGCTCGCGGAGCCTGTCGCGCACTGAGCCGAAATCCTCTCCAGCGCCTGCGCGCCGGACGTAGCCAGTTCTGCGGTCCAACCCCAGGCGCGCACCATACGCAGCGTTAGCTCACCGGCGATCGGGTTGTCTTCCACCACCAGCACGCGCTGTGGCGCCAAGGTGGTGCGCACGGGATCCGCGAGTTCTTGCGGGACCAGGGCCAAGGTTGGCATTTCCAACACAAAGGCAAAAGTGCTGCCCTTGCC
>CAJASG010000069.1 GCA_903944555.1 uncultured beta proteobacterium | reverse complement strand
GTGGATTTGTTCGTTCTCGCAAATATTGGCGGCGTCCAGCAGGTTTTCGTCGATGGCGCAGGAGCCTTCGTAGTGCAGCTCGCAGTGGGTGACTGCAACGCGGTGGATTTTAGATTTGAGCAGGGTGCGAAACATGAAGGGTTCTTGAAGACAGTGGGATGAAAACGGTATCGGTGTCAGCGGTGTGGCGCTCAGGGCACCAGCACGGTGTCATGCACTTCAGGGTTGAGCTGCGGGTAGTCGCGGCTGAAATGCAGGCCACGGCTCTCATGGCGGGCCTGGGCGCTGCGCACGATCAGGTCGGCCACCTGCACCAGGTTACGCAGCTCCAGCAGGTCGCGGGTGACGTGAAAGTGGGAGTAAAACTCTTGAATTTCCCCTTGCAGCAGCGCAATGCGGTGGGCAGCGCGATCCAGCCGTTTGTTGGTGCGCACGATGCCGACGTAGTCCCACATGAAGCGACGCAGCTCGTCCCAGTTGTGCGAGATCACCACCGACTCGTCCGAATCAGTGACGCGGCTGTCGTCCCAGGCGGGCAACGGCAGGGCAGGGGAACCGCGCGCCGTTTCAATGGCATGGGTGGCGGCACGGGCAAACACCATGCACTCCACCAGCGAATTGCTGGCCAGCCGGTTGGCGCCGTGCAGGCCGCTACAGGCGGTCTCGCCAATGGCGTACAGGCCCGCCACGTCGGTGCGTCCACTCAGGTCGGCAAGCACGCCACCGCAGGTGTAGTGCGCGGCGGGCACCACGGGAATGGGCTGCTTGCTGATGTCGATGCCCAGCTCCAGGCAGCGGGCGTAGATGTTGGGGAAGTGCTCCTGAATGAAGGCCAGCGGCTGGTGCGAGATATCCAGATACACGCAGTCAAAGCCGCCTTTTTTCATCTCGAAGTCAATGGCGCGGGCCACCACATCGCGCGGTGCCAGCTCGGCGCGCGGGTCGTGGCTTGGCATGAAGCGGGTGCCGTCCGGCAGCAGCAGGCGCCCGCCCTCGCCGCGCACCGCTTCGCTGATCAGGAACGATTTGGCATGTGGGTGGTACAGGCACGTGGGGTGGAACTGGATGAACTCCATGTTCTTGACCCGGCACCCGGCGCGCCACGCGGCGGCGATGCCGTCGCCGGTGGCGGTGTCGGGGTTGGTGGTGTACAGATAGACCTTGCCCGCACCGCCGGTGGCCAAAATGGTGTGGGGAGCCTGGAAGGTGAGCACTTCGTCGGTCACATCGTCCAGCGCGTACAGGCCCAAGCAGTGGTTGGCGGTGTCCGAGGCAGGTGCGCCAGCGTGCGGCTCCAGCTTGGCACTGGTGATCAGGTCCACCAGCGTGTGGTGCTCAAACAGCGTGATATTGGGCATTTGCTGCACGCGTTCAATCAGGGTGCGTTGCACCGCAGCACCGGTGGCATCGGTCACATGCACGATGCGCCGGGCGCTGTGGCCGCCTTCACGGGTGAGGTGGAGCTGGCCGTCTTCCTCTGAGAACGGTACCCCCATTTTTTGCAACCACGCAATGGACTCGGGTGCGTGTTCCACCACAAAGCGGGTGGCCTCCAGATCGCACAGGCCGGCACCAGCAATCAGGGTGTCGTCCACATGGGCCTCGAAAGTGTCACCTTTGCCCCATACGGCAGCAATGCCGCCCTGGGCCCAGCCACTGGAGCCTTCGCGCACGGCGCGTTTGGTGATGATGGCGACGCGTTGGGTGGGCGCCAGCAGCAAGGCGGCGCTCAGGCCGGCCAAGCCACTG
>CAJASG010000068.1 GCA_903944555.1 uncultured beta proteobacterium | reverse complement strand
CGGTGTGACAAGCTTTATGGAAATGCCGAATGTGATTCCGCCGACGTTAAATCTAGAACGATTGGAAGAAAAATTTCAAATTGCAAAACATAGTTCGATTGCGAACCATTCTTTTTTTCTAGGCGTATCGAATGATAATGCAAGCGATGCCTTGAAAATAAATAAACATAAAAATGAGATTTGCGGACTTAAAATTTTCATGGGTTCGAGCACCGGTAATATGCTGGTTGATAATATCGTGACACTTGAAAATATATTTACTGAAAGCGAAGTGCTTATTGCAACACATTGCGAGAAAGAAAGTATTATCAGAGAAAATATTGAACGTATGAAAGCGGATGGTATGGATCTCAATCACGCACGTTTCCATCCTGTGATTCGTGATGTTGAAGCTTGTTATGAATCATCGATTGGCGCCATTCAGTTGGCGAAGAAACACAGCACTCGTTTGCATATTCTGCATATCAGCACCGAAAGGGAATTGCAATTATTTACCAATATGTTTCCATTAAAAGATAAGCGCATCACCGCTGAAGTGTGTGTGCACCACTTATACTTTACTGCCGATGATTATGAGCAATATGGGAATCTTATTAAATGTAATCCCGCAATCAAAGCAGTAGAAAATAAGGAGGCGCTATGGAAGGCCTTGTTGGATGATCGTCTGGATATCATTGCCACCGATCATGCTCCGCATACGTGGGAGGAAAAACAAAAACCCTATGTCGACGCACCCGCCGGTGTGCCCTTAGTGCAGCACAGTTTATTGATGTTGCTCGAAGCACATAAGGAAGGCAGAATTAGTTTGGAAAAGCTTGTTGAGAAGGCGTGTCATGCGCCGGCCGTTTGCTTTGATGTCAACGGACGAGGCTTTATCCGCGAAGGATATTTTGCCGATTGTGTTTTAGTTGATTTGAATAAAACAACGAGCGTTTCAAAGGACACTATCTTGTATAAGTGCGGATGGAGCCCGTTTGAAGGACACACGTTCTCCTCTTCGATTGATAAAACATTTGTCAATGGCAATCTGCTGTTTGATCAAGGAAAACAAGTTGATGATGCGAAGGGTATGCGTTTGACATTCAAACCAAGCCAGGTCTTTTTAAGGAAGATCTGATAAAGGTGTTTGTTGCGTCACCGGGTGTCGGATGGGGGCTCGTCGCAGACTTTCGGACCACCCCCGACGGACAAAAGCAGGTCGTCGCGGTGGACAGCTACATACAGCTCCTGCGTACTTTGGAGACGCAGCAGCACACTGGCAACACCTTGGTCTCGTTCATCCACGGCAACGAGCTGTCTGGGCTGTGTTTGGTGCAGCACCCTGAACCCTTTGACTTCTTCATGCCCGATGCGCCAGATACGAAGCTGGTGCCTGGGTTTCGGCCCATTCCATTGGACGTGGTGCAACGCCAGATTGACCGGGCAATCAGTAACACGGTGGCCTGCCTGGCGATGGCGCGGGTGTTACTTCCGTCCCTGCGCATAGTGCACGTGTTGCCCCCGCCCCCCATCGAGTCCAAAGCGCAACTCATGTCCAAGCCCGAGATTTTTCAAGCCTCCATTGAGAAATTTGGCCTCACGCCACTGTCGATCCGCGTCAAGTACTACCAGTTGATGGCGGGCCTAATGACCAAGGCTCTGGCACCTTTTCAAATTGAAGTGATCGCCCCTCCTCCGGCCTCTAAAAACTCTCAGGGGGCGCTGAAAGACGAGTTGGTCTATGGAGCAACCCATGCCAACGAGGCATATGGAGCCATGGTTGTGGATCAAATGGCCGCACTTGAACGCAGGAGCTGAACATGCACCCGTACTCCAACTTGCCGGCACAACATTTTTGGCGCACATTTGTCTCCGAAACGCCATGGCGTGAGTTGCCCCTGGGAGGAGAAGCAAAGTTCCAACTCCAAGGCGACACCAAAATTGCAACGGCCGGGAGCTGTTTTGCCCAGCATATTGCCCGTTACCTTGCCCAAGCGGGGCGCAGCACGTACATTGCGGAGCAACCCCACCCACTCAGTGCCGAATTTGGTGGCGAGACGGATAGCTACAAGTTGTTCTCAGCCCGCTACGGGAACGTTTACACCGCCCGCCAATGTTTGGAGCTGTTGCAACAGGCCATGGACTGGCGGCCCATGATTGAAGACTTCACCGAGCAAGATGGGCGCATCTTCGACCTGCTGAGACCCAATGCGGTTCCCAACGGGTTTACGAGCCACGCGGAAGCAAGAGCAGACCGGGTTTTTCATTTGGCGTGCGTGCGAAAGATGTTTCGGGAGGCCGATGTTTTTGTGTTCACCCTAGGATTGACAGAATCCTGGTACCACGCCGAAGAGGGCCACACATATCCTGTTTGCCCCGGAACTGCCCGGGGCACATTCGGCCCAGGTGTCCACAAATTCCACAACTTGACCCACGCAGAAGTGGTGGCGGATTTGGAAGTCCTTCTGGAAGGGTTCAAGCGCGTCAATCCAGAACTCAAAGTCATCTTCACGGTATCTCCGGTTCCGCTGGTTGCAACCCATACCCAGCACAATGTTCTGGTGGCCTCTAGTTACTCCAAGTCCGTGCTCCGGGCCGCTTGCGGGGAAGTGGAACAACGCCATGGCCATGTGCAGTACTTTCCATCGTTTGAAATAGTGGGGCATACCGCCTCATTTGGGCAGTACCTGGCCTCTGACCTACGCGAGGTCACTGAACGCGGCGTGTCCCATGTGATGGCGTCTTTTTTCTCTACCTTTTACTCCGAGAAACCCCGTAGTGAAAATGGAGCAACCCGTGGCACCAGTGCCGATGAAGGGCTGGCAGCCCCTGCAGAACACACCCGCACTGGCGTGGCGGAAGTGGAGTGCGAGGAAATGTTCAACCAATTGATTCGTTAGTCATTGCCGCCGATGCATAGCGTAGCCATCACGATACCCGTCTACAAAGCGGCCTTGAATCTGCTGGAGCAGTTTTCCCTGGACTACTTGCTGACCAAAGCGGTCGGGCGAAAACTCATTTTTGTCGGCCCATTGGGGCTTGATACCCGTTATTACGCCGAGCGCTACCCAGACATCGTTTTTGAGCTTTACGACGATTGTTTTTTCAAATCAATTGCGGGCTACAACGAATTGATGTTAAGTGCGGAATTTTATGCCCGCTTTGCAGCGTATGACTACATCCTGATACACCAAACGGACGCCCTGTTGTTCAAAGACAATTTGAATGAATGGGTGGAGCAAGGGTATGCCTATGTTGGTGCGCCATGGCCGTCGGGCATGACGCTGAACTTGGGCCCGGAGGATTCTGCATTTTTTGGGGGCTCCACCTTCCAGGCCTATGTCGGTAATGGGGGATTCAGTTTGCGGCATGTGCAGAGGTGCATGGCAATATTGGAAGAAGCCTCGCGGTTGCGCGCCTTGTGGCGCACCCACCAGCTGAACGAAGATTGCTTCTTTGCGTTTGCGGGTTTGTTGCACACTTCATTTTCGGTGCCAACGCCCTCGGTTGCATCCAGATTCGCCCTGGAGCTGGAGCCAGAGCGGTACGTTGCCATGAACCAGGGAGAGATACCTACGGGATGCCACGCATGGTGGAAGCATGACTTTCCTTTCTGGCAAAAGGTTATTAGCGTTGTTAAATAAGGAAATTAAATGACACGGTCAATCTATATCTATTGCGATGGTGGTTTTGGAAATCGGTACAACGCTTTGCTGTCTGGTCTTGTGGTTGCAGAGCTTGCTGGCTTGGAGCCAACCATCGTTTGGCCCACTAACAATTGGTGCGGAGCAAGCTTTGAGGAAATATTTGAGAAACCAATGAATGTGATTAACCGCGAGTTGTCCAGCTTTGTTGCGGAGAAGGAGCGCTTTCACCACTTGATGGAAGAGGACCACCTGCAAATGCAGGTATCATTTTTATCACCGCGCGCCATTACCGATTTTGAGCAAGTTAGGCAATTTATTGATGCTTCGACCAAAGACATTTTTTACTACGTCGCACTAGTCCCCGCCTGCATCAATATAGGACAAATCAGCAAACACCTCGTAGCCAACCCGTTCCGGTCCGAGATCACCGAACGGGCCAAGTCATTTTTATCTAGCCATGCGTTGATCGAGTTTTTTGGTATACAAATTCGAAAAACCGACTTTGGTGCGGGTGGTGCGGACGATCAAAATTTATTTAACCTCATATCAGGCCGGGCAGATGCGCAGTTCTTCGTTTGCTCAGACGACAAGGATGTGGAACGTCGCTTCGCGGCATTACCCAATGTCCATATTTATGAAAAAAGAGCCCACGTCGAAAAGCTCGTGCAGGGAGACTGGAACAGCCACACGGCCGACCACAGTGGGCGCGTATATGCGTGCAATGTCAACCGCGGTGCACTCAGTGTGCTGGAGGCCATAGTTGATTTGCTTGTTCTATCTAAGTCGCGGGTTGTAAGGACTTCCGGCAGCACGTTTCTCAATGCGGCGCTGATGATTCAGAATTGCACCCGCTGACTTCCGCTACTTGATATTTTGGTTGGCCCCGAAGAAGGTAAATGAGTCAATGCCCCAACCGCCTTGCCTGTCTTTAACCACATCCAAAAGGGTCAGTTGGTGCTTGGATATAGTTTCCAAAACATGCTGCATAGGCAGGCAGTGCATTTCGTATTCCAAACCGACTTTGTAATTGAAATTGCCCTCTGCGGTATAGCTATATCCCGGCGCGTTGACAATCGTCTGAAACATGAAGACTCCGCCCGGGCGTAGCTTGGATAGCAGCGTATCTAGAATGTACTTCTGAATTGGCGGGGAGTTGTGTTGAATGGCAATAAATGAAACAAATGTGTCATAACTCTCTATTGCAGCCAGCTCAGATATCTGCTCCATCAGTATCAATTCTGTGTTCTCCAAACCCAGCTCTTTGAGATAGGCATCACACACGCGCAGGTTTCCTGGAGATATGTCGATTCCAGTGAATTTTTCAAAATGCCCAGCAAAATGTGCGCTTAAGCGCCCCACTCCGCACCCCAGCTCCAAGCACTTACCATACGGAATATCAACGCCATTCTTGCGCGCTAATTGCTGGAGTTGATTGATACCCATCACACCTGAGTTTCGAAATTCCGCCATATTCTCGGAAATATTAGTCATTAAATATTTCTCATCTGCTAAAACAGACGCGTATGGCTCCCTGTCGCCGATAGACCTCCACTGCGCTTGCACGCGGTCGAACAAGCGCAATAAAACATCGTCAGAAACGTCAACCTCAATAGTGCGAACGTCCCCGCCGTTAAACTGACAAGCAATAAAGGTATCTAGAGCTTCCTCACGAATGGTTGTAATGGCTCTATTGAAAATATCTGGTGATGCTTTGGCTGCTATGGACAAGAATGCAATAGCCTCGTTGAGGTTCATCTGAATTCCTTCTAGGAACAAAATTATTTAAAATACTCTTTGGCTTTTTCAGGGGGGGGCCGTACATAGGGTCACTTGTGTTTCAGCTGGCGCGTCTAACTTAACCGCCGTTTACACAAAATCCAGG
>CAJASG010000067.1 GCA_903944555.1 uncultured beta proteobacterium | reverse complement strand
GACGGCGAGGCCGCCCGCTACTTCACCGACAACATCCTGGTCGGCATGGTCGGCGTTAACGTGCCCCTGCCGGTGCCGGTGGCCTACCACTCGTTTGGCGGCTGGAAGCGCAGCCTGTTTGGCGACTTGGGCGCCTACGGCCCGGACGCGGTGCGGTTTTACACCAAGCGCAAAACCATCACGCAGCGCTGGCCCAGTGCCGGGGTGCGCGACGGGACGGTGTTTAGTTTCCCGAGCAGCAAGTAACTTTTTAGCAAACTTCGCTCCAACACGGCCCCCTTCAGAAACGCACTTCGGTGTTAACTGCTTGGGGGTTTTTCTTTTCGCGGCATCCTGTCAGAGCCAAAAAAATTGCCTCCTTGTTACCGAAAAGAAAACAACGGAAAGACTAAGTACTTGTTTTTATTGAGTTTTTATTCATTCGCAGCGTTGTTATCTTCTAGGGCAGATAACAAACTGAGTTCTGTTTCCGCGCCATTCGGTTTGGCGTATGCCATGTTCCGTTTGGCACGCCCCCGCAGTGGCACAAGAAGCCCTTGCTCCCGCCATGATGTCAATAATTTTGACGCCTTCAGGGTATCTAGGCGCGCAATGCGAACCACATCCGCATTGGCGATGGAGCCATGACGGTCAATCCAGTCGCTAACCTCATCCCAAGCAGAGGGACGCTTGGCATTGAACAACGTGACCGTCACACTTTCCACGGCGGTGTCCGTACTTTGTCGATACTGCGGCGGATACAAATCGGCTAAAGCCATTTGCGAAAACATCATTCGCACACCTTCCCCCGCATCCAGATTCGGAGCAACCGGGAACTCTCGCAAATTCAAAGCTAACAGAGGGTTTCGGGCTTTTGTCCCAGCTTTAGAGATGTTGCTGGGCGTGATGTTTCCCGGGAAAGCGCCGGGGCTCTCGACCTCGATACGGTCATCGAATATGCGAATAAATACATCACGATTTAGACGATAGTCGCGATGGATGATGGCATTGACAATGGCTTCCTTCACCACGCGTTCCGGGTAAGCATGCACGGTCTTGAACCCGCTACCTGACAAAGTGACCCCTTCTGCCAAATTATCCAAGACCAGCCTCACCGTGGCATCTACCTGGTCAATAAGTGGCCCCCGCACTGTTTTGGGCGGCTTACGGAAATTGGGGGTCGCCCCAGTCAACGCTTGCTTGCCGTCGTACACCATGACCCTCACATCAGCGCGACTATCGTATGCAGCCAACAAACTTCCCGGTTCATCGGCGAATAACAAGACCGCCGCACGATACGGCATCACCGCATCGTTCACACGAACTGCTAGTCCAATGCGCAATAGTTGATCTTCAAAGGTTCCGGTCAGCGTGCCGCGCCCTTGCAGATAACCCAGCCAGGCGGTTGTTTGCAATCGCTCCAATGCAATAGCCACCGGCTCCGAAGTAGCACTGCGCTCACCACGACGATACGAAAGCTCTGTGACTTCCGTTGCACTCATCATGCGATTGCCAGCATCCATACGCAGATAGGTGCCTCCACCCACGATGGAATGCACCCGTTGACTACGCGCCACGGAAACCATCACCACATGCCCTTGCTGCCCATTGCAAGGGCCGTTTTGCAGCAATGCAGGCAAGCGCTGCACTCGCACATCAGGAAGCGAGGGCTGAATCTCGGTGAGCAATTTACGCTGTAACTCATCAAAAGCCTCCGGGTTTTCATTTACCCCAAAGATGCGAGAGGCACCCTGAAACTCCTTCACATCCGCAAACCCAAGCACGAGTATTCCGCCGTCCGTATTTGCAAAGGCACACAGAGTCTCCAGCGCCTTGTGCACCATTTTTCCTGAAACACGCTTGAACTCCAGATGGCGCGTTTCGGCCCGTGAGATCAACAACTGCAACAGCGGTTGACTTTCTTTGGCGGGAACTTCGGTGAGGTGCATTTGTTATTCCTGTCAGCTGGCGTTCATGGATTTTCCGCCACCAGCGCCTCGGCCAGATGGGCTTGGGTGGATTGGCTGGCGGACAAGCGCTGGCGCAGGTCGGCACACAGGCGGCGCAGCTGGGCTACGCGGGTGACGATGCGGGATTGTTCGGCGAGGGGTGGGATGGCAACAATGCTTGAACGAAGCTGCCCCAGTGAGATGAATGACTGCACCCCGCCAGCCGCCCGTTCCTTCATGCCCGCTGCTTCAGTCTGCAAAACAAGTAGTAAGTATTCTGGGCATGACAGAAATGGGGCGTAGTACTTGAACAATGCAACGTTCTTCACGCTGAATTCAACGTCGGTATCGACAAGCACTGGATTTCCAATGCTGCCAATCATTGCGAACAATATGTCGTTCCGATCTACTTTGGAGCGTGCAGATATTTGCTCATGGTCAGCTGGTGAAATCAGCTTCACATCTGACAAATCAAGTGCGCCACCATATATATTTTTGCTGGTAACGAGCGGGAAACCCGTGGATTGGTACTTGGGAGTGTCGTGAGTTCCATCGCGAACGTCATAGGCTTGCTGCAACCGCACCCACTCCCACCCCTGCGGCAATGCAAACGGCTGCTCTTCCTCCCCAATCGGTGGCAAGGGTTTGTCGCGTTTGATCTTGCCCTCGGCGATGAGCTTGTCTTTCTCGACGCGGATTTTCTTTAGCAGCGCGCTGGCGGGTTCGTCTTGCGGGTTTTGGGGGACGAGCAAGCCGCGCACAGCCAGCTGCAGGATGGTTTGCTCCAGGGAGTCTACGGCTTGAGGGCGGTCTAGCAGCAGGTCGAAGTGGGTGGCGACTCGGTGCCAGTTGTCGGTCAGTTGCTCGGACGTTTCGCTCTCGGTGAGCGTGGCCAGCAGGATGCTGACGAGCTGGGCGTGTTGCTTGGCTTCGAGTTTGCCTTTGACTTCGAGGGCGTCGCACAGGCGCATGAGTTCTTCCACGCGGGTGACGATGCGGGATTGTTCGGCGAGCGGCGGCAGAGGAACGAGGAATTCCTGAATGCTTTTAAGGCCGACATTGGGTTGGGTCGTCTTGTTTGTTGCGCTCGCCGCCTGACGTTTGACGCAATCGGACATGGAGAATAAGTACTGGTAGCTCGGCTCGATGCAACCTCTCAGTACTTTGATTACTGCACAGGAATAGGACGCCAAAAATTCTCGGTCATCCATCACCATCCGGATAACGCCGATGGTGCCGTAACGGGGGTAAATCAGATCGCCCTTTTCGGGGCGAATCTTTGAAGCAAGATCGAGGAAGTCACTGCGCGCGATTTTCTTGGCACCAGCGAAGTCGATTTCATTCTTGCCGTAGAAGTCACGGGGCGAAACGTAGGGCACACCGTCACTAACGTCGGAGGGCATCTTGTGATCGATGTCACCAATCTTCAGCGCGATATCTGTCCAACGCGCCCACTCCCACCCAATCGGCAACCCAAACGGCTTTTCCTCATCAGCGATCTCCGCCAGCGGTTTATCCTGCTTGATCTTGCCCTCGGCAATCAGCCGGGCTTTCTCCGCCCGAATTTTCTTCAGCAGTTCGCTCGCCGGTTCGTCCCTGGGGTGTTGGGGCACCAGCTTGCCTTGCACGGCCAGCGTCAAAATCAGCTCGCGCAGACGCGCCACGCCGCCGGGGGCGGTAGCCAATAGGTTCAAATGTGATAGCAGCATACGCACACTCAACGGGGGCTAGCGAGTGATTTGGCCAATATAACTTTCAGCTCATCGCGCAGGGTCTGCGCCTCGCCCTGCAATCGCGCGTAAGTGGCCAAGAGGTGGTCCGGGTCGTGGTCCACCACGTCGCCTACGTGGGGGTTCTTCTGGTCCAGGTTGTAGTTGGCGGCCTTGATTTGCTCAATGCTGACCTTCCAGGCGCGTTCGTTTTCCTGCCGAGAAGCAAAACCGTCCGCCTCGCTGCCCCACCAGATCTTCTCCGCATCGAACTCTTCGATGCGGATGGGCTTGGTCTTGTTGTAGTTCTTCACGCCTGCCGGGTACGGGTGCTCGTAGTACCAGACGTGCTGCGTGGGCGTGCCTTTGGTGAAGAACAGCAAGTTGGTCTTGATGCCGGTGTAGGGCGCAAACACGCCGTTGGGCAGGCGCACGATGGTGTGCAGGTTGCACTCGGCCAGCAGCTGCTCTTTGATGCGGGTTTTGACGCCCTCGCCAAACAGGGTGCCGTCGGGCAACACCAGCGCGGCGCGGCCATTCACTTTGAGGATGTGCTTGATGAGCACCAAGAACAAATCTGCCGTTTCCTTGGTGCGCACGTCGCTGGGGAAGCCTTGCTCGATGCCCGGCTCCTCCACGCCGCCAAAGGGCGGGTTGGTCAGCACCACGTCCACACGGTCGGCCTGGGTGACCTCGCGCAGCGGGCGGGCCAGGGTGTTGCCGTGGGTGATGAGGCTGGGCACCTCGATGCCGTGGAGCATGAGGTTGGTGACGCACAGCATGTGGGGGAGCTGCTTTTTCTCGACGCCGGTGATGCTGGTTTGCAGCACGGCTTCTTGCTCGGTGTTTTGCACCTGCTTGCGCAGATGTTCGATGGCGCAGACCAGAAAGCCACCGGTGCCGGTGGCGGGGTCCAGCACTTTTTCGCCCAGTTGGGGGTTGACAATGTCCACCATGAACTGGGTGACGGCGCGCGGGGTGTAGAACTCGCCCGCGTTGCCGGCGCTTTGCAGGTCTTTGAGGATTTTTTCGTAGAGGTCGTTGAACTGGTGGCGCTCGGCCTGGCGGTTGAAGTCGATGGCGTTGAGTTTGTTGATGACCTGGCGCAGCAGGTGGCCGCTTTTCATGTAGTTGTAGGCGTCTTCAAACACGCCGCGCACCACGTAGCCGCGCGGGTTGCGCTGGGCGTCGCCGCCCAAAGTCTTGAGCGCGCCGAACAGGTCGTTGTTCACAAAGCCCAGCAGGGTGTCGCCGGTGATGCCTTCGGCGTTGGCCGCCCAGTTGCGCCAGCGCAGGGGCTCGGGGATGGGGCTGGTGTAGCTGTCGCGGGTGAGTTCCATTTCCTCCTCCAGCGCGTCAAACACTTTGAGGAACAAGAGCCAGGTGAGCTGGGAGATGCGTTGGGCGTCGCCATCGACGCCGCTGTCTTGGCGCATCACGTCCTGGATGGACTTGATGACGCTGGATAGGTTGGACATGCTGGTTGTAGGTTTTATGAATGAAATAGGACTCTAGCCCTTATGGAGTGTGCGCAAGCAGCTATGAATTTGATAGCTATTTATTCATCTAACCAGTCGAGCTGCGGGTTGACTGGGGGCCAGGTGCCTTCTGCCAGGCGCTGGGTG
>CAJASG010000066.1 GCA_903944555.1 uncultured beta proteobacterium | reverse complement strand
GTCACGCTCAACCCCACAAGCGCCAGGCGCAAGCCGCGAATGATCGGACTGGTGGTTGGCACGCCGATCAGTGCATGCGCGGCAGCAAACACCAGGGTGAAAACTCCCGTGGACATACAAACCACAGCACTACCAAACAGCCATGGCTGGTTCACCAGAAAGGCAGTCACGAGACACAGCGCGCCCAACGTGATCGTTGCGTGCACCACGGTGGCCACCATCAGGGGGCGTGCAATGTTGGCACCCGCCATCACGGGCAACAGCTGCTGCATGGCACCCAGCATCACCTGCATCATGAAACCGGCGGTAATCAAATGGGTGAGCGCCAACGCGGCGGGCGTCCAACGCGAAGCAAACAGATCAGGGCCGCTCCATAGCAACAGGCACCCTGCGGCGATGGCAAAAAGCGGCGCGGTTAGAAAAAAGCGCAATGGTGCGCTAATGGGGGGAGCACGATCAAAAGACAGGATTTCCTGCATCAGGGCTGCTTGCGCCAGATGAGAATTTCAAAGGTACCCTGCAGCGTGACTTCGGTTACATAGGTAAAGCCTTGCTTGACCAGGGCCCGGTACAAGGGGTGTGGCTCGCGCGTCAAGATCAGCAGCAATTTTTCGCCTGGACCCAAGGTGTCGAGCGCCTCCAATGTCAGTACAAAGGGCTCCGGGGGCTCCATGTCACGGCCGTCGATGATTTTGTCTGCTGGGGTTTGGCTCATGGGTTTACTCCGCTTTACCTTGGATTTTCACCTGCAACTGGGGCAACAACACATCCACTTGCGCAACCAATTGCTGATCGCACATCGGGTAGAGCACGTTTTCTTCCTTCATGTTGTGCTGCTGCAGCATGAACAGCAGCGTCTCTGTGTTGCCGCCATAGTCGTCGGCATCTTTCGCAAGCAAAGCCGCGTGCGCTGCAGCCATCAACTCGCGCATCTGGACGTGTTCACCGCGCATCACCTGCGTGGGCCCGCTTCGCAGGCCGGTTTGTGCCTCAAAGGCCGGAAAGAGCACACCTTCTTCGGCAGCGAAATGCTGCAGCACCGCGTTTTGGAACTGCACGAAAGCGGCTGTGGCGCGGTCCCAATCCTGGGCGGCTACCGCCTGCTCGGCTGTGGCAAAGACCGCATCGCACTGGCGATGGTCTTCTGCCATGAAATTTCTGATGTTGAGCATGTGTAAGGCGTGACGGGGAAGATACGCCCATTGTCACGCTGCACCGCTTGGCACACCTTGAACTGAATTAAAAAGTGCACGCACTGGTGGGCGCGAATCAGCCACTCAATGGCCGTGCGCCATGCCACTGACGGCGGTGACCAACAAAATGCCCGCGATCAACCAGGCGATCTGGGCAGCCGTCTCGCGCGCAGAGAGTCGCTTTTGCAGTTGTGGAATCAAGTCAGCCAAAGCGACGTACATGAAACTACTGGAGGCAACCACCAGAAAATACGGCAAATAGTCTTGCAACTGGTCAACCAGCCAGTATCCGCTCAGCCCCCCGATGGCAGTCACAGCGCCTGCAAGCGATACCTTGACGAACGCGGCCTTCTTATTTGCTGAGCTGGTTCGAAGCACCATCAGATCGCCCATGTGGTGCGGCACCTCGTGGGCCAACACCGCCAGCGATGCGATCACACCCAATCGCATATCGGCCATGAAGGCTGAGGCGATTAGCACCCCATCGCCAAAACAATGCACGCTGTCGCCCGCCAGTACCGCCCACGCGCCCGACACCGACTGCGAACCCGCGTGGTGCGCATGGCCATGACCATGGTCGTGCCCATGGTCATGGTCCGTCGTTTCACTCGCGTGGTGGTGCTCATGGCCGTGGTGCCATAGCTCGGCCTTGTCCAGCAAGAAGAAAAAGACTACGCCAAACAACAGGGTCATGAACAGGTCATGGGCACTGGCCTGGCTCTCAAAGGCCTCTGGCAGCAAGTGCATGAAAGCCGTTGCCAACAAAGCCCCGGCGGCCATACTCAACATGTGTTGGGTGTAGCGGGCCAAAGCACCGAAACTCAGCACCGCTGCCAGCCATACACTGCCAATTCCCGCCGCCAGGGTACCAATCAGAATCGCGATAAGAGTCAAGCCACGCCCTTTACCTTGAACCACTGCAGCGTTTGCTGGAAGCCGTCTTCAGCAGCGTCTTTTCGGTAGCTGGGACGGTAATCCGCATGGAATGCGTGCGGTGCAGTCGGATACACCACAAACTCGGAGGCCTTGGCCGCCGCATTGCCCTTGGCCCCTGCTGCTGCCAATACGTCTTTCATTGCGTTAATAGTCGTCAGCGGGATGCCGCCGTCTTGCCCACCGTACAGTCCCAGCACCGGTGCTTTCAGACTGGCCGCCAAGTCCAGTGGATGTTTGGGCGTCAGCGCGGATGCCGCGCCTACCAGACGGCCGTACCAAGCCACCCCCGCCTTGACGTTTTTGCTTCGCTCCGCATACAGCCAGGTAATGCGCCCACCCCAGCAAAAGCCGGTGATGCCCACTTTCTTGAGATTGCCCCCGTTTTCACCGGCCCACTTCACGGCACCATCCAGGTCGGCCATAACCTGTTCATCGGGTACCTGCGAGACCACTTCCGCCATCAGCTTACCCATGTCGCTGTACTTACTGGGGTCACCCTGGCGCGCATACAACTCGGGAGCAATTGCCAGGTAACCGGCTTTTGCCAAGCGGCGGCAAGTGTCCGCAATGTAAGCATGCACGCCAAAAATTTCCTGAACTACCAAAATTACCGGCAAGTTCTTCTTGCCTTCTGGTGCGGCGTAAAAGAAGGGCACGGTAAAACCGTCCACATCGTAAATCGCCTCACCCGTGGTCAGCCCCTCTGCAGACGTGCTGATGGCCGTTTGCGCCATGATGGGCATGGCTGCTGCGGCATAACCGGCACCCAGAGCCACCTTCAAGGCAGTGCGGCGCGTAGCACCGTTTTCTGTGGTGCTGCCAGGCAGCAAAGAATCAAATTCATTTTTCAAATCCTGACGCATTGTTGATCTCCAAGTAGGGTGCGGATGCCGAATCAGTTTATGCAAAAACCGTCAAAAAGTTTCCCAATCGTCATCACCACCCGCTGGAGTGACTTTGGCCGTGAGCTTGGGTGGCACTTTGGCCGGCTGGGCAGCGGCTGGTTTGGGTGCGCTTGCCGCGGGGTTGCCCGGCGCAGCAGACGCTGGGCGGGCTGCTGGACGCGATGCCCCCTCAGCCCTGCGCTCCGTCCCCTTGAACGGGGTGGCCTTGGGAACGCTGGAGCGCACCGCAGCTTTGGGTGACGTAGCCCCAAAATCGCCTGCCCCGACCTTGAACACCGAAACCGCCTGCTTCATGCGGTCTGCCTGATCGCGCAGGCTTTCGGCTGCTGCAGCGCTTTCTTCCACCAGTGCAGCATTTTGCTGGGTCATCTGGTCCAGGTTGCCGATGGCCTGGTTCACGCCGGCAATGCCCGTGCTTTGTTCGGTCGCTGCGGCGGTGATTTCACCAATGACATCGGCCACGCGGCGCACGGATTCCACAATTTCCTGCATGGTGGCACCCGCATCAGTCACCAGTTTGGTGCCGGACTCGACTTTGTCGACCGAGGTGCCGATCAGACTCTTGATCTCTTTGGCGGCGTCTGCACTGCGCCCTGCCAAGCTGCGCACTTCACTGGCCACCACGGCAAAGCCACGACCCTGCTCGCCGGCACGGGCGGCTTCCACGGCGGCATTCAAAGCCAGAATATTGGTCTGGAAGGCAATGCCGTCAATGACGCCAATAATGTCGGAGATTTTTTTGCTGCTGGCATTGATTTCCTGCATGGTCTCAACGACCTGGGTCACCACGGCACCGCCGCGCTGCGCCACCGCTGAGGCACTGGCCGCCAAAGTGCTTGCTTGGCGGGCGTTGTCAGCACTGTGCTGCACCGTACCGGTCAGTGCATCCATGCTGGAAGCTGTCGCCTGCAGGTTGCTGGAGGTCTGCTCGGTACGCTGCGCCAGATCGTTATTGCCCTGGGCAATTTCCGAGCTGGCGATGGCAATACTGTCGGTGCTACTGCGAACCTCTGACACCATGCGGCTCAGCGACTGGTTCATGGTACTTAAGGAGTCCAGCAAGGCCCCAAACTCATCCTCCCGATGGGTGACAACGACGGTACTCAAATCCCCCTGTGCGATGCGGGCGGCCAGCTCATTTGCCTGGTTCAATGGCTCGCGGATGGAGCGTACCAACCAGCTCGTCGCCAGAAAAATGGCCGCCACGATCACCGCCAGGCCAACCAAAATCCCAGCGCTGTTGGTTTGGCGACGCGCTTCGGTCTCGGCCATGACTTCAACGGTCCTGTCCTGCTGCATCTTCACCAGCTCTTTTTGCGCACCGATGTAGCGGGTCATCGCCGGCAAATACTCTGCGTTCATCACTTTCAGCGCTTCCTCCTCGTTGCCGTCGGTTTTGATCTTCCGGGCTTTTTCACGCAGTTCAATCACCGACTTGCGCAGATCAGCGATCTTTTGCAACTGGGCCTTGTCAGCCACTGTCAGTGGCATCGCCTCCATTTTCTTTTGTAACTCAGTAATCTCATTACTGGTCGCGGTCACAGCATCCTTAAACGCGGCTGCCACGGTGGGTCCAGGACTGATGAGAATGGACTGGTTGCGTACAGCGTTGGCCTGGGTTAATCCGGTCCATTCGGTGGTGATCTGCACCAACTCCACTGCATTCATTTGCGCCGCTCGGCCTTCCGCCAAAATTGCCGCGCTGCGCAAGAGGCCTACGACGGCGACCGCACAGATAGAAAATATCACGGCGAGGATGAACATCCAGAGTTTGGATGCAATATGCAAGCGACTGAGTCCCATATATATGTCTCTCTTGGTTATCAGCTAGTTTTAGCTATTTAATTATCAAACCGGCTACGAAAATAGCACGAACCACCCAAGCTGTGCAATGGGGATATTCATGGTGGACTTTGGCTAGTGGGCCTTGTCCCAATTAGGCCCCACACCGACCTCGGCCAACAGCGGGACTTTCAGGTCAGCCACCCCGGCCATCAGGCGCGGAATTTCCACTTTCAGCCACTCCACCTCACCGTCAGGTACCTCAAACACCAGTTCATCGTGCACCTGCATGATCATCTTGGTACCGCGATTTTCAGCATCCAGCACCTGCTGCACTTTCACCATACTGAGTTTAATCAGGTCCGCTGCCGTGCCCTGCATGGGCGCGTTGATGGCGGCGCGCTCCAGACCCGCCAGCTGCGCACCCTTGGCGGTCTGGATGCCAGCAAGCTGCAAGCGGCGGCCAAACACGGTTTCCACATAGCCTTGGCCCTTCGCCAGCGCACGGGTGGTTTCCATATAGGCCTTCACCCCAGGATACCGATCAAAGTAACGGGTTATGTAATTTTTGGCTGCAGTGTTGTCAATACCCAGATTGCGCGCAAGCCCATAGGCGCTCATGCCGTAGATCAGTCCGAAGTTGATGACCTTGGCATACCGACGCTGCTCGCTTGATACTTGGTCCACGGCCACGCCAAACACCTCGGCAGCGGTGGCCCGGTGCACATCCAGACCATCATGAAAAGCACGCAGCAGCGCGGCATCGTCACTGATGTGGGCCATGATGCGCAGTTCGATCTGACTGTAATCAGCACTCGCAATGACACTGCCTGCGGGCGCCACAAAGGCTTCACGCACACGTCTGCCTTCAGGGGTACGGATCGGAATATTCTGCAGGTTGGGGTCGTTGCTGCTGAGTCGTCCGGTCACCGCCACCGCTTGCGCGTAGTGCGTGTGGACGCGTCCGGTGCGCGGATTGGCCAACTGGGCCAGCTTGTCGGTATAGGTGCCCTTGAGCTTGGCTAAGCCACGGTGCTCCAGCAGCTTGGCAGGCAGTGGGTAGTCCTCGGCCAGCTTTTCCAGCACTTCCTCGTCGGTACTGCGGGCGCCGGTCGCCGTCTTCTTCACCACCGGCATGCCCAGCTTGTCAAAAAAGATTTCGCCCAATTGCTTGGGACTGGCAAGGTTGAAGGGCTGGCCCGCGATCTCATACGCCTCGGTCTCCAGCTGCAGAATGCGCTGACCGAGTTCGTGGCTTTGTTTGGCCAGCGTCGGTGCATCGATCAACACGCCGTTGCGTTCAATGCGGTACAGGGTTTCGCTGCTGGCGATTTCCAGCTCGTAAATGAACTTCAGCTTGTCATTGGCCCGCAACTGTGGCCACAGCACACGGTGCACGTCCAGCGTCTGGTCCGAGTCTTCGCAGGCATATTCGGCGGCCTTGGCGATATCCACTTGGTCGAAACATATCTGACTGGCACCCTTGCCGCACAGGTCTTCAAAGGTGATGCCGCTGCGCCCAAGATGCCGCTGGGCCAGGCTAGACAGACCATGCGGCATGTGCACCTCCAGCACATAGCTTTGCAGCATGGTGTCGTGCGCATAACCTTGCACTGCGATACCGTGGTTGGCAAAGACATGGCGGTCGTACTTGATGTGCTGGCCGAGTTTGAGCGCCCGGGGGTTTTCCAGCCATGGTTTGAGTTTGGCCAGCACCTCTTCCCGGTTCAACTGCTCTGGTGCTCCGGGGTAACGGTGCGCCACCGGAATATAGGCCGCCTGCCCCGGCTCCACGCTGAAGGAAATGCCAACGATTTCGGCCTGCATTTCATCGAGCGAGGTGGTTTCGGTGTCCAGCGCCACCAGCTCGGAGGCTTGCAGTTTGGCCAGCCAGGTATCAAACAGCTCCCAGGTCAGGATGGTGTCAAAGGCGAGGTTACTCACGCGTGGCACCGCTGCGGCTTCGGGTTCGTCGAACAGGCCGGGCCCCGCGTTGGCTTTGCTCGCACGCGCGGTACCGGGGGTCGCCGCAATCCCTGGAGTTCCATTGCCAGCGGCAGCCTGCGCTTCCAGCGATTTGGCTAGGCCCTTAAACCCGTACTTTTCACAAAAATCACGCAAAGCCCCCGTATCCTGTGCGCAGACAGCTATTGAATCCATAGCAGGCAGACCCGGCACCCAACCATTCAGGTCACAGTCGGTCTTGATGGTTAGCAACGAACGGCCTGTCGGCAGCCAGTCCAAGGCCTGTCGCAGGTTTTCACCCACCACACCTTTGATGTTGGCAGCGTTGTCCACCACGCCCTGCAGTGATCCGTATTCCTGCAGCCACTTCACAGCCGTCTTCGGGCCGACTTTTTGCACACCCGGCACGTTATCCACTGTGTCACCCACCAGGGTCTGGTAGTCCAGCATGAGCCGCGCGGGCACACCAAACTCTGCTTCAACCCCTGCCAGGTCACGGCGCTTGCCGTTCATGGTGTCGATGATGGTGATGTGTTCATTGACCAGTTGCGCCAAATCCTTATCTCCGCTGCTGACGATGACCTCAATCCCCTGGCTTGCTGCGACGACGGCCAGCGTGCCGATCACGTCATCGGCTTCGACCCCTGGCACATCCAGCACCGACCACCCCAGTAGGCGCACCACCTCATGGATGGGAGCGATCTGGCTGCGCAAATCATCGGGCATCGGATCGCGGTGCGCCTTGTACTGCGGGTAAATTTCGTCCCGGAAGGTGGGGCCTTTGGCGTCAAACACACAAGCCACGTAGTGGGCGGGATACTCCTTGCGCAAGGACTGCATCATGTTGACCATGATGCGTATGGCGCCGGTCTTTTGCACGGTGCCATCAGGCAGCGTGATGCTCATGTCACCGCCGCCGGCAAAAAAGGCACGATACAGGTAGCTGGAACCATCCACCAGCAACAGGGTTTTCTTGTCAGTCATGGGTGCATTGTGCCAATCTACAATTCACAACCTCACTATTCGGGC
>CAJASG010000065.1 GCA_903944555.1 uncultured beta proteobacterium | reverse complement strand
CTGGGCCCCGGTACGCAGCTTGAACAACTTGGCCTGCGCCGCATCGGCACGGGTAGTTTCCAGCAACAGCACCTGTGTGGTGTGCACATGGCCACGCTCCAACACCTCTTCATGAATATCGCGAACCGCTAGCGTGCTGGAGATGCGGTGCAACTGCGCCACCACCGTGCCCGAGCCCTGCACCCGGGTCACCAGGCCTTCCACCGCCAACTCTTTGACCGCGCGGTTCACCGTCATGCGGCTCACGCCAAACTGCTGCTGCAGCGCAGCCTCGCTGGGCACGGCATCGCCCGGGCGCCAGCTACCTTGGGTAATTTGGGCTTTGACGAAGGCCTTCACCTGCTCGTAAGCTGGCAGTGGAGATGGGGGCATGCTCGGCAGACGGAGAGTTGGTATCTGTCTATTCTACAAGTTGTATAGACAACTAGTCCATCCATACAAACCCTAAACTTTTTGCGGCGCCTCCAGCTTGCGACGAATGGCCGCCGCGACCAGCACAAAAGCGTTTTCTACTTTGGGGGCCAATGCGCTGCAAAGCGGGCCATTGTTGGCGCGGCCCGCCATCTGCAGCGATTCACACAAGGTACCAAGATCCCACGCACCCACCGTGCGGGCAGCCGACTTGGCCGAATGCGCCGCGCTGGCAGCCACCTCCAGGTCACCCACCTGTACCGCGGCACAAATGTCCGCCACCTTTACCTGCACGCTGGCTAGAAATATCTCCAACAAGCGCCGTTGCACATCAAGGTCATCGCCCACGATCTCCGACAGGACGCGGGCATCCCAAACCAATTCCCCACGCCGACGGTCGCCCCCCACTTTCGCCAACCAATCCAACGCCGTTTTCAGAACATTTCCGATGACAGGTACTCCCGTTTGCTTGCCCCAATGCGGCCATTATTGGCCGCGTGCATTATCAGGGTTAACCCTTTGCATGCAAAGTTGTATAGACAACTATACTGCACCACGTTTTCACAAAATACCCATTCATCTGGAGCACCCCCATGGCCGAACCCTCGAAGCCCCCTTTCGCCGACGCACAAGCCCGCACGGTACGCGCCCCGCGCGGCCCAGAACTGACCTGCGCCAACTGGCAGATCGAAGCCGCTTACCGCATGCTGCAAAACAATCTGGACCCCGAGGTGGCCGAGAACCCCGACGAGCTGGTGGTGTATGGCGGCATTGGCAAGGCGGCGCGCAACTGGGCCTGCTTTGATGGCATTTTGGACAGCTTGCGCAAACTCAAGCCCAATGAAACCCTGATGGTGCAAAGCGGCAAACCGGTGGGCGTGTTCCGCACCCACACCGATGCCCCCCGCGTGCTGATTGCCAACTCCATCCTGGTGCCCAAGTGGGCCAACTGGGAACACTTCACCGAGTTGGACCGCAAGGGTCTGATGATGTACGGCCAGATGACCGCCGGCAGCTGGATCTACATCGGCTCGCAGGGCATTGTGCAAGGCACCTACGAGACCTTTGTCGAAGCCGGTCGCCAGCACTTTGGCGGCAGCTTGGCCGGGCGCTGGGTGCTCACCGCCGGTTTGGGCGGCATGGGTGG
>CAJASG010000064.1 GCA_903944555.1 uncultured beta proteobacterium | reverse complement strand
GGCGCGAGAGTTGAAGGTCAAACCGGAAGAAGTGATCGAGATGGAAACCCGTCTGTCTGGTGGCGATGTGCTGCTCGACCCCAGCCCGTCCGACGATGGTGAAGACGCCTTTGGCCCGATTGCCTACCTGACCGACACCCACCATGAGCCCTTGGCCATGATCGAAGCGCACCAGCGCGACGTACTGGCCACCGATGGTATTGCCACGGCATTGGAAGCGTTGGACCCGCGCAGCCGCCGTATCGTGGAAGAGCGCTGGCTCAAGGTCAACGACGACAACTCGGGCGGCATGACGTTGCACGATCTGGCCGCCGAATATGGCGTCAGCGCCGAGCGCATTCGCCAAATTGAGGTGGCCGCTATGAAGAAGATGAAAGTGACGTTGGCGCAGTACGCCTGACGCGCTTCCGCTCAAGCCCACCGCCCCTGCCGGCCCAAGCCGCAGGGGTATTTTTTTGCCCTCGGGCGTCGCAATGTGGCGTGGCGCTTAACTGCCTGATTTGAGCAACTGCTGAATATCGGCCGTCAGCAGCTTTGCACCGCTGCCATAGCGGGTGAACAGGCGCAGTTGGCCCTTGGTGTCGTAGACATAGCTGCCTGCGGAGTGGTCCATGGTGTAGCTGGTGGGGGTTTTGCCGTCCACCTTCTTGTAATACACCTTGTAGTCTTTGGCCAAGTCGACCAGTTTCTCGGGCGTGGCGTAAAGTGCAAGAAACGTGGGGTCAAAGTTTTCCATGTAGGCCTTGAGCACTTCCGGCGTGTCGCGCTGGGGATCTACGGTGACGAATATGCCCTGCAAGCGCGCACCGTCTTTGCCCAAGGCCTTCTTGATTTCAGCCAATTCGCTCATGGATGTCGGGCAAACATCAGGGCATTGGGTGTAGCCAAAAAACATGACCACGACCTTGCCGGCAAAGTCCGTCAGGTGACGCACCTGCCCGTTGTGATCGGTCAGCTCAAAACCTTTGGCATAGTCGGCTCCGGTCAGGTCGATGGAGTTGAAGGAAGCCTTTTGCTCAGAACAAGCAGTAAATAGGCCAGCAGACCCCGCAGCTATTGCGTAAGCAGCTATCAATTTAAGAGCAATTCGTTTTTTCATAGTTCACCAGATCAACCAAGTACACACCAAACCGTACAGTCTACGGGTTTTCCCGCGGGTTTAGATGAGATAGTGATCCAGCAACAGCGCGGCAAAAAGCGCGCTGAGATGGATCAGGGAGAACCGAAAGGTTTTGCGCGACAACTCGTCCGAGTAGTTGCGCAGCAAACGCCACGCGTACACACAAAACCCGACGCTCAAAATCACCGCCACCCCGAGGTACAACCAGGAACTCATGCCGTAGACAAAAGGCAGCAAGCAGGCGGCAAAAAGCACCAGCGTGTACAAAAAAATCTGTAGCCGGGTGAACTCGCTGCCATGGGTCACCGGCAACATCGGCAGACCCGCTTTGCGGTAGTCCTCTACCCGGTACAGGGCCAAGGCCCAAAAATGCGGGGGTGTCCACAAGAAAATAATCAGGAATAAGATCAGCGCCTCAGGCCCCACATCCCCCGTCATGGCAGCCCAGCCCAGAACCGGTGGCATGGCCCCGGAGGCGCCGCCGATCACGATGTTTTGCGGCGTCAAAGGCTTGAGGATCACGGTGTAGACCACGGCATAGCCGACAAAGGTGGCAAAGGTCAGCCACATGGTCAGCGGATTGACCCACAGGTACAGTACTGCTGAGCCGGCCATGCACAACACCGCAGAAAACAGAAGCGTCTGTCCATCGCCCAGCTCGCCTCGGGCTGTGGGACGCCACGCGGTGCGCTTCATCTTGGCGTCAATCCCCTTCTCGACAATGCAGTTGAAAGCAGCGGCAGCGCCCGCCACCAGATAGATGCCCAAGCATGCAATAAGCGCACGACCGACCTGGGCCCATGTGGGTGCACCGGGGACCGCCAGCACCATGCCAATCAGGGCACAAAACACAATCAACTGGATAACACGCGGCTTGGTCAGTGCATAGAACTGGCGCAACGGCGACGGGGATTCAAGGGAAGCGTTAACAGTCATTCGGAAAATCTCGGTTGCGGCGCGGCCAAGGCGCCAGTTCGTAGTTCGCTCAGGGCGTTTTGCGTGCGGGTTGCGGTCAACAGCCAAATGAGGCAGACCACCAACGCACCGGCGCCACCGGTGTGCAACACCGCGGCCACCAACGGCCAGCCCAGCACGACGTTGCTCAAGCCCGTGACCAGCTGCAACGCCACCAAACCGCCCAACCAGCGTGCGGGACGGCGCAGGGCCACATTGGCGTGCAGTCGCCAGGCCAGCGCCGCCAGCACCAATGCGGTGACCAGGGCCAGCAAACGGTGGCTGTAGTGCATGGCGGTCAGGGCTTGAAAGCTGATGTGCTCACCGCTCTTCCCAAAGCCCAGCGGACGCCAGATTTCGAAGGCGCCGGCAAAATCCATCTCCGGCCACCAGACGCCCTGGCATTGCGGAAACTCAGTACACGCCAGCACGGCGTAGTTGGTGCTCACCCATGCACCGGATGTCGCCTGGATGAGTAGCAGTAGCAAGGCAGCCCACAGCCCCATGCGGAGCCCACCAGAAATGGATAGTGCGCTCGTCGGCACACCATCCGACTGAAACCGCCCATGCGGCCCGCGTTTTAGCAGCACCGCCTGCACGGTCAGTAGTGCCAGCAGTAGGTATCCGCCCAAGAGGTGCAGACTGACGATGGCGGGAAAGAGTTTCATGGTAACGGTCAGCGCACCAAACGCACCCTGGATGCACACCCACACCAGGGTGAGTGTCGGCCACCACGGACTGAGCATGGCGGATTCATGCAGCTTGCCGCTGCGCCTACTATTTCGACCCAACCAGGCCGCAACACACAGCACCGTGATCAGAACGCCCACGCCGGTTGCCAAGTACCGGTGCACCATTTCCACCCAGGCCTTGCCTTGTGTCACCGGGCCGGTGGGCATGACCGTCTGGGCGGCGGCAATCTCCTGAATCGCACCCAATGGGCTGGCACTGCCATAGCAACCCGGCCAATCCGGACAACCCAAGCCGCTGTCCGTTAACCGGGTGAAAGCCCCAAACAGGACCAGATCAAAGGTCAAAAACAAGGTCACAACCGTCAACGCCTGCAATCTCCCCAATGGCGTGGCCCGTCGCTTTTGCAGCATCACCCACATGAGTGGGCCGGCGGCCATCAGCACGCCCATGAGGAGCATGCGCCACAGGGGCGACAAATCGTAGAGCGAAGCGTGCATGGTTGAGAGGAGGCCTGTGGACTAGCGGCCTGCCTTGTCCCAGGATACCGAGGCGCGCATCAGGCGCTCCAGATCGCGCTTGACCTGGGGGGCACTGTTGCTCGCCAGTTCCGGATCTGTATGGGCTGGGAAGCGCATCATCCAGTTGCCCAAGGGGTCCACTAGGTACAGATGCTCCGGCAGTGCATGGCCCGTTTCTGGCTCCAGCCACTGCGCCAAATCAGTTGGCACCATGCGAATCACCGTCGCCTCTTTTAGGGCTGGCTTGAGTGCCTCTGCAACTGGTGCTGCGTCATTGATCAGCCAAACCCAGTCCAGACGGTCTTTCTCTTTGCCCAGCCCTTCGCGCAATTGGCGCTGTAGGTAGAGATGCTGGGCGCACAGCGCATCACAGCCCGCAGGCGCGACACTGATCAGCAGCCACTGGCCTTTGAGCGTCCGCAGATTCACGTCCCGGGCATCCAGCGTGGTACCCACCATAGCTGGCAGCGCGCGTTGTGGGTCGATCAGCTGGCCAAAATTGCGCCGACCTTCGGGTCGGATCACGTAGTAAGTGAAATAGGAAGCCACCACGGGCGCGGCACACACCAGGAAGAGCGCCAAGGTCTTCCAGCGCCCGCCACGGGTGCGGGCGCCTTGTGTCACGGCGGCTTGGTCTGGCACGGGCAAGGAGTGCACCGTCAGGCCCAAAGGGTGGTCTTTAGGGGAGAAATCGCTAGACATGGGAAGCGGGGTCCTTTGACCGGTAAATGAAACGTCGAAAAATCTGGAACCAGAGGTACAAGCCCACAATCAAGGTGCTCAGACCAAACCACTGAAAGGCGTAGCCGTAGTGCTTGTCCACCCCCACATTGACCGCAGGCCACTCGCGCAACAAGCCCTCGCTGGCGGCGCCGGTTTGCAGCAGCGTAATGGGCAGCAATGGCAGGCCGGTCTCCACCTGGAATTGCACCAAGTCCAGATTTTGCCGGATTGCGCCAAGAGGCGCGCCGCTCAGCTCGTAAAGCTTGGCCGGGGGTGGGGCAATCCGCCCCTCAATCTCGACTCGCCCAACCGGCGTGTCAACGGTTGGCAGGCGTGTGCGGTTTTCGAAATTGCGGGGCGCCCAACCTCTTTGCACCAAAATGACGCCCCCAGCCCCCTCCAGCACAAAAGGCGTCAGGACAAAAAATCCCACCCGGGCATCCATTTGCCGGTTGTCCAAAAAAACCGTTTTATCCTGCACCCAGTGCCCCGTCAGGCGCGCACGCTGGTGCGCCAACTGCAGCGGTGTGGCAGCAGCGTGCAATTCTCGCCCATCCAACACAGCCTTGGAACTTTGCGTGCTCAGTGCAGCTTGCAGCAACTGCTTTTGACTGGCGCGCGACAGCTGCCACATCCCCAGCGATGCGGTCAGACCGGCGGCCAACACCGCGGCCATCGTCAACATGGCAAACCGCAAACGCAGATTCACAACATAATCCCTAGCATGACGTATTTTGTAATTGTTGCTTTTGTGGCCATTGTGGGAAGTTTAGGCGCTGCGCTGTTTTTAATGATGCGCGGTGGGCAGTCCGCCCCAGACAAATCAAAAAAAATGGCCTGGGCCTTGGCAATCCGTGTGGGGCTTTCCATTGTCCTGTTTGCCTGCATTCTGATTGCCTGGCAGTTGGGATATATCCATCCGACGGGGATTCCTGCTGGACGTTGAGTGCAAGAACAAGCTCACTAACACCGTACACCCCAATCAAAAAGGCACCTCGTGGTGCCTTTTTGCATTGCGTTTCGCAATCTAGAACCAATAGACCAACACGTACAGGCCCAGCCAGACCACGTCCACGAAGTGCCAGTACCAAGCTGCACCCTCGAATCCGAAATGGCGCTGCGCTGTGAAGTGCCCCTTTTGCAAACGCAGGGTAATGAACAGCAGCATCAACATGCCGATGAACACGTGAAACCCGTGGAAGCCGGTCAGCATGAAGAAGGTAGAACCAAAAATGCCGGAAGTCAGCTTCAGGTTGTACAAGGTGTAAGCATGGTAGTACTCATAGCCCTGCACGCACAGGAAAGCAAACCCCAAGAACACGGTGACCCACATGAAGCCGAGTGTCTTAGCCCGATTACCGGCGACCAGCGCATGGTGTGCAATCGTCAGCGTTACGCCGGACGTCAGCAGCAAGGCCGTATTGATGGTGGGCAACCAAAAAGGGCCCATGGTGGTGAAGGGTTCAACAATGCCAGCGGGCGAGGCAGTTGCACCGGCTGCCAAACTGGGCCATACCGCTTTGAAATCGGGCCACAACAAGGCATTTTCCAAGCTACCCAGGGCTGGCACTGAATGCGAGCGGGCCCACCACAAGGCAGTGAAGAACGCGCCGAAGAACATGACTTCAGAGAAGATGAACCAGCTCATGCTCCAACGGTAGGAGAGATCGATTTTGTG
>CAJASG010000063.1 GCA_903944555.1 uncultured beta proteobacterium | reverse complement strand
CCGGCCTCGCAGGACGAGTGTGCGTCCGGGACAGACCTTGAATCTTTCACGCTGACGCTGGCAACCGGCCTGCCGGTTCACGAACGCAGCCGGGTGTCTTGCTCGGACTGCCGTTACACCTTGCAAGCCCAGTCGTACGCCACCGACATGGCGCAAATTTTGTCGAGTTGACTATTTATTCATTCCAAGGAGCTAACCACCATGCAAAAAATCCTCATTGTTGATGACCATTCCGATATTCGCCGCTTGCTGAGCATTACGCTGGGTAAAGAGTATGAAATTTTGGAGGCTGAGGACGGAACAACGGCCTTGGAGCTGATCAGGCGTCAACGACCTCAGATCGTGCTGCTGGATGTGATGATGCCGGGTGAGCTTGATGGTCTGCAGGTGCTCGATGCGATTAAGGCTGATCCCAGCACCAAAGGCACCTTGGTCGCGATGGTGACCGCTCGCGGCCAAGTGGCCGATGGGGATGATGCCCGCAGGCGTGGTGCCGATGCCTACTTCATCAAGCCCTTCAGCCCGCTGCAGGTGGTGGCGTGGGTCAGAGGGCACGCAAAATGACTGTTAGCGCCCCATTGGCGCCAATGGATTTGACATTGGAGCTGCTGCAACGCCAGCTTTTTCGGTATGCGCAGGACCTGCAGGAGGTTTTGTCCCAGCAGAGCAAATTGCTGCAGCGCCACCAAAAACTGCTGCATTTCATGGGGCGTGGTGATCCTGGCGATGATCTGCTGCTCAACACCCTGTTGCAGCAAGTCAAGCTGTACCTGGTGACCAATCCCGAGGGCGAAGTATTGCACGCCAGTCCGGACATGGAAAAGGCGCTTGGGCTCTATGGCGCTGACCTGAACTGGCGCGCCATTGACACGCTGATGCCCATCGACCAGCGCGCCGGTGTGCGGCAAATCTTGGGGGCGCTGGAGCGCCAGGACGGCAATTCCGCAGTCCTGCAGCGGCGCTTGCTGCTGATTGGGGCGGGCGAGCATCACGGCACTGTGGGCTATGACGCGCTTGTCATCAAGGGCGGCAGTGGGGTTCGGGCTGAAATTCATTGGCTCATGAATCCGATCAAACACAGTGCAGGGGCCCAGCTTGAAATTCTGAAGGCGTTTCCACTGTTTGGTCCAGGCACGCAGGGGATGCTGATGACCGATCCGTCCGGCTTAATTTGTGCCGTGAATGCTGCGTTCAGTGCCATCACTGGATACAGCAGCGCAGAAGCAGTTGGCAAAAATCCTCGGATCCTCAGTTCGGGCTTGCAGGAACCGGATTTTTACAAAGCATTCTGGAAACAGCTCAAGGAGCTCGGGTGTTGGAACGGCGAGCTGTTCAACCGCCGCAAGAGTGGTCAAGTGTATTTTGAGTGGGCGACCATCAAGCAGGTGCAAAACGCAGATGGTGAAACGGTGTCCTATTTAGCCGTCTTTTCCGATCTGTCACACCATGAAGATGACTCCCATGAAATCTCCGATTTGGCGTTTCACGACCCGCTTACGGGCCTGCCAAATCGACGTTTGCTGGAAAATCACATGGCTCAAGCGATCGCCGAAGCCAAACGCAAGGGCACCGAATTTGGCGTGTTGTTCATCAGCGGCGACTTGGGGCATGGGGTGAACGATGCGGCGCTGCAGGAGGTCGGGCGACGCGTGCAGTCTGCCGTTCGGCCTGGCGATATTGTGGCTCGTGTGGGGATCGATGAGTTTGTGGTTTTGCTGCCCAATGTTGACAATGAGGAAACCGTGGCCAGCATCATCAGCTTTTTGCTGTACTCGCTGGACGCCCCCATTCAGGTGGAAATGCAAGCGCACTATGCCAAGCTCAGCGTGGGCGCAGCACTTTATCCCAAGGACGGGGACGACAAGACCACTTTATTGGCCCGTTCAGAATCCGCCATGGTAAGTGCCAAGCGGCTGGCCAAGCGCTATTGCTTCTGGAAGACCGCATGATATGAATACCGACGCCCTTCAGCACCAGTTGTATCGCTACGCCCAAGACTTGCAGGAGTTGATGGAACAGCAAAGCCAGTTGCAGCAGCGCTACCAGATGGTGCTGGAGTCGGTAGGGCGCAGTGTGCCTGAGACGGACGTGTTGTCCCGGACTCTGATCAAAAATTCTACGCTGTTCCTGGTGACCGATGTGCAAGGCACCATTACCCAAGTGAGTCCTGGGTTGCAGGAAACTTTTGACTTTAATGGGGCCGACCTGTGCGGACAATATATCGACCGACTGGTTGCGCCAGCGCACGTCGAAGGTCTGCGATCGGTCTTTGCGAAATTCGAGAAGGCGATCCGACTCGGTGGGATTGAGCAACGCAGATTGGAGCTGTGCAGTCCGACACCCAACGGTCGCACGCACGATTTTGATGTGTTGGCCATGCAAGTCCATAAAAACGGGAGCACATTGATCTATTGGGTGCTGCAGGTGGCTGCCCCCGGTACAAACGCTTTGGATTCTCAAAAAGCTTTCTTCTCTGCAACGCAAGGGGATGTGGGCATCTTGGTGACAGACCCTTTGGGCAGCATTGTTGCAGTTAGCGCGGCATTTTCATCCATCATTGGTTATCGCGCTGCGGATTTATTGGGTGAGAACCCACGACTGTTCGGATCCAATCGGCACGACAACACATTTTTTCAAAACTTCTGGCTGGAACTGCTGGAGGCTGGTTGTTGGAATGGCCAACTGTTCAATCGACGCAGAAATGGGCAAATTTTCCTGAGTTGGCAGTCCGTAAAAATGGTTGAAGATGCGCAGGGCAAAGTAGTGTCTTACGTCGCAGCCCATGCAGATTTATCGGTGCGTGACAGCAACAGCAAGAAGATGGTGCAACTGGCCTACCACGACCCGCTGACAGGTCTGGCCAATCGCCGTTTGTTTGAGAGTCAGCTTGAGCAACACTTGACGGATGCACGCAAGGATAAAACGGGTTTGTGTGTCATCTTTCTGGGCGTGGACGGTTTGAAGTCGATCAGTGAGGAGTTTGGTTACGCGATCGGGGATTTGGTGCGTAGGGAGTTGGGCGATCGGCTATCGGGGCTGGAGCGGTCTGGCCTGAGTGTCGCCCAGCTGAGCGGGGAAGAGTTCGTGCTTCTACTGCGGGGCGCAGAAACTGAAAGCGAAATTGAAGCCATCGCCAGCACCACTTTGAGTAAGTTGGCGGCACCGTTCCTGATTAACCAGCACCAGATAACTGTTAAATCTAATATGGGTTGTGCGCGTTACCCGCAAGACGGGAGCGACATGCTTACCCTGCTTAAACACGCTGACGCTGCCATGTATGGTGCAAAACGCTTCAACACCGATTTTTGTTTTTATGAAACGGGTGTGGTGCGTGAGGGAGGTGTATGAATAACGATGAGCAAAGTCTCCAGTTATTGCGGTACGCGCAAGACCTGCAGGAGTTGATGGTGCAGCACACCAAGTTGCAACAGCAATACCAGTTGGTGATGCAGTTCATGCGACATGGCAATCGCAGCACTGATTTGCTGCTGGACATGGTGTTGCAACCCACCGCCATCTACCTGGTGACCAATGACCAAGGCGCAATTAGCTACGCAAGCCCTGCTGCTTGCAAGACTTTAGGTTTGCCGGGGCGTGAATTGCAGGGGTTGCCCATTGGGCAACTGCTGCCCGATGCGCAGTGGTTTGGGCTGAAGGAGTTGCTGGGTGTGCTGGCAGAAAGCTCCGCATCGCAGGCCATTCAGCAGACCAAAATGATTTTTGCTGGCACTAGGGCAATAGCAGTGCAGCAGACCTTCGACGCGATGATCATGCAAGTCAAAGGGCCTGAACAGAAAGAGCTCTATTGGCTGCTGCAGGCGGAAAAAAGTGGCAATTCCCGTGTTGAGGACGTTCAAATCGACATCCTTATGCAGGGCGAAGGCGACGGCGACGGCGACGACGCGATGATGCTGGTGGGCGCAGACGGGATGATTCGCGCTGTTAATTCCGGGTTTACCAATATCACCGGATTCAGTGCGCTGGATGCCGTGGGGGAAAGCCCCCGCATACTGGCGGCGGGCCATAACCCGCCGGATTTTTATGAAAAGTTTTGGGCCCATCTGGGCGATCAAGGGCATTGGTCCGGCGAGATATTCAACCGCCGGAAAAATGGACAAATATATTTGGAGTGGTTAAGCGTTACAGCGGTAAAAAATTCGGACCGCAATACCTTGGGCTATGTGGCGGCCTTTGTCGATATGACCCAACAAAGCACGGCTGCGGACTCCCTTGCCAAGCTGGCTTTTCACGACCCATTAACGGGTTTGCCCAACCGGCGTTTGTTGAAGGATCGGCTGGCCAAAGCCATAGCAGTGGTGGACAACACGCAAGCTATGCCAGGCTTGTGCATTTTGTATTTGGATCTGAACCGCTTTAAACCCATTAACGATGAATTGGGGCACGACATTGGCGACCTGGTCTTGCGTGAAGTGGGGGTGCGCCTGCAGGCATCGGTGCGGCGGGGTGATACCGTGGCACGGGTCGGAGGTGACGAATTTGTGGTGCTGCTGCAAAGGGTCGATTCGACAGAGGTGATCACCCAGGTGATAGCTGCCATTCTGAATGCACTGAGTGATCCCATTCAGGCGGGTGACCATACCTTGCGCATTGGTGCCAGTGTTGGCAGCGCACGCTATCCGTCGGACGGCCCAGACGCGGCCACGTTGCTAAAGCATGCAGACGCTGCCATGTTCCGAGCCAAGCGGACCGGTGTGTTGTTTTGCTTTTATCAAGCGGATGTTGATGACGACGCGGCGCGAACTCCGCAAACCCAAGGAACGCGATGATGGCCGACGACCTAAAGCACAAAAGCAGGCAGCATCTTCACACGGTGGTATTGGTCTGGTTGGTGACCTGTGTGTTGCTGGTGGCGACCTGGTTTCACGTTCAAACGCGGGTCACGCAAAGTCGGGCGCAGGAGCTCGCCTCAGCCGAACGTGACCTGTCCAACCTGACGCGCCTGAGCCAGGAGCATGTCAACCGCACCCTGCGCAGTGCAGACCAGGTGATCCGCTTTGTGCAGTCGCGCTATCTGGAGATCGGCGATCGCCTGGATTTGGTGCAATTGACGGCAAGCGGGGTGATTGATTCAGAGATATTTAACCAAGTCGGTGTCATAGATGCCAAGGGCATTTATGTCCTCGCAAATTTACCCATGAAAAGTGGGCTTGACCTGTCAGACCGGGAACACTTCAAAGTGCACCAGAGCAACGATGGCGTTGGACTCTTTATCTCGAAACCCGTGCTCGGGCGTGCCAGTGGCAAGTGGTCGATTCAGTTAACCCGGCGCATCAACCGGCCCAATGGCGACTTTGCCGGGGTGGTAGTGGTGTCGATTGATCCCGGCTATTTCACGCGGTTTTACAACGAACTCAATCTGGGCACACAGGGTCTCTCGGCCCTGTACGGATTGGACGGTGTTGCCCGGGCGCGCAAAGTGGGGGCAAAGGAAGAATTTGGCACCGTTGCCGCAAGCTCCAAGATATTTGAGCGCATGGCTAGCGGTGAGTTTCATGGCTCCTATATCCAACGCTCGGTGGTGGACGGGGTGGAACGAATTTACTACTTTCGCAAAGTTCCGCAGTACCAGTTGGCGGTGGTGACGGGGCTTGATATGAACGATCTGTTAGCCCAACAGCGCAGTGCCACTCAGGCCTTGGTGTTGCAGGCCAGTGTGCTGTCTTTGTTGCTTTTGGCATTGGCCTTTGCTCTTACGCGGCGCTTGCAAGCGATTCAACGTGAATGGGCGGCACGGCAACTGGCGGATTTACAAATCCAAGACCGCAATGCGCAGCTGGACGCCATCTTCTCGCTTAGTCCCGATGGGTTTGTGTCGTTTGACAGTGAGTACCGTGTCAAGTACGTGAATCCGGCCTTTGTTCAGATGACGTCTGCGATGCCGGTGCAGCTGCAAGGGCTCGACGTGAAAGAGTTTTCAGCATGGTTGGCACAGCGCAGTGAGCCGGGTACGCCCTGGTTAGACCTGGCTGCGCTGCGCGCCAAGGTCGCGGGCAACAAGCCGGATGCCAGTGAGATTTTGGAAGTCAATGGCAACACAAAGCGCGTGCTGAAAGTCAGCTTGCGCAACAGTGAGTCCAGTTCGGTGTCGCAAATTTTGTACTTCCGCGATGTGACCCACGAGACGGAGGTGGACCACATGAAGAGTGAATTCCTGTCCACTGCGGCGCACGAGTTGCGCACCCCCATGGCCAGCATCCTCGGATTTTCCGAAGTGTTGTTGGATCAGGCGTTTGACCCAGTCACACAGCGGGAGCTGTTGGGGATTATTCACAAGCAGTCCGGGCTCATGGCAAAGATACTGGACGAGTTGCTGGACCTGGCCCGCATTGAGGCCCGCCGGGGTAAAGACTTTCGCTTTACCCGCGTGTGTTTGCAGGATTTGACCACCGACATGGTCAAGGCGTTTATCCCGCCGCAAGGGCGTGAATCCCCCGCCCTGGTATTGCCAACGGAGCCGGTCTATGTGATGGCCGATAGCGGCAAGTTACGCCAGGCCCTGTTGAACGTGCTGTCCAACGCCTACAAGTACTCACCCGCTGGTGGGCCGGTTGTGTTGGCGGTGAGCGCAAACGAGGCCACCACTTCTTTGACGCGGGTGTGGATCCACATTACCGACCAAGGCATTGGCATGACTGCGGAGCAGCGTGGCCGGGTGTGTGAGCGGTTCTACCGTGCAGACGCATCGGGCAAAACACCGGGCACGGGCTTGGGGATGAGCATCGTCAAAGAAATTGTTGATTTGCATGGTGGGGAGCTCGCTATCAGCAGCGAGGCGGGTGTTGGCACCCGCGTCAGCATGTGTTTGCACAACTGATAGGGAATAGCAATGAAGCGGATCACCAACTATTTTGAGGGGCTGCGGCTCACCACCAAGCTGGCGCTTGGATTTGGCGCCATGTTGGCCATCGTTGGGGCCATTGGTGCACAGTCGATTTACAGCAGCCGTATGTTGGGCCAGGAAGTGCAGCGCATGTATGCGCAAGAGTTGCAAGGCATATCGCATGTCAAAGAAGCCAGTATCCATTTGATGCAAATGGGCCGTTCGCTGCGGCAAATGATTTTGGCTCCCGATGCATTGAACCGTGAGGCGGCCCGTGCCGACCTGGATATTTCCCGGCGCATCATGAATCACGAGCTGCGGGAGAGCGAAGCGTTGTTCAACCGTACTGAGGGGCGACAGCTCTTGGCGGACATACAGGACGTGCTCACACAGTACCTGCGCAATGTGGACCATGTCATAACCCTGTTGTCTGCCGACGAGGGAATGCAAAGCACTGCAGTGGCCCGGTTTTTGGTCAGTCCGGAAAACGTGCGGGTATTTGAGACGACGGATGCTCTGATGAGTAGCCTGGTGCGTCACCAAGAGGCAGTAGCGAAGCAGGCTGCGCAGGATGCCCTGGCATTTGCCGTCCAAATTCAAAACTGGATCGTTTTCTTTCTCTTTTTGGGGATCGTTGCGGGAATCGGTTTGGGCTTGTTGCTGGGCGCGTCTTTACGAAGGCCTACGGACCGCTTGCGCATGAGTATTGAGGAGCTGGCGGCCGGGCAACTCCAAAGCGCAGTGCCCTACACGCATTTGCGCAATGAGGTGGGCGCCATGGCGCGGTCGCTCACGGTTTTGCAGCACGGTGCGCAGCAATCGGAATTGCTGCGGTGGGTGAAATCCAGCACGTTTGATATCGGATCTAGCCT
>CAJASG010000062.1 GCA_903944555.1 uncultured beta proteobacterium | reverse complement strand
CGGCCAGCGGAATCACCGGCACGTTCACCGCAGAACCCAACCTGAGGCGGCCAACCACCGGCGTCCCCTCCTCAAGAACGCGCGCGACGTCCAGCTCGTCCCCATAGTTGCGCCCCACCCGTCCAGGGGCATGCGGGTTGTCGGCCATGGCCCGCCCGTCTTGCGACAAGACAAACACCCCCCGGTTAAACAACGCTTGGTAGCCTGGCCGGTGCATCAACTCGGCTTGGACCGCGGCAGGGGCCAGCTTGAGTGCGGGCGCAAGGTCGCGTGCCAACGCCTCCAGCGCCTGGATGCGCACACGCACATCTTTGTCGATGTTGTCGGCCATCGCCGTCACCAGCGCCAACTGTTGTTCGCCCAGCACCCGTTGCAGGTCCTGGCGCAGCGCGGCGCTTACATAAGTCACCACGCCCCAAATGCCCACCAGCAAAATTATCAAGATGGTCAGCGTCAGACGCAAGCGCAGCGAGCGCCATAATTTTGCTATCGAAAACATAGCTGCTTGCGCACGTTTGACAAGGGCTAGAGGCATATTTGGCTTGTAAAAATGACACTGAAACTGGAGCCGCCTGACGCGCCAATGGATGACTCAACGTGCAAGTTGCCCTGCATTTGCTGAGACAGGTCGTCCACCAGCTGCAAGCCCAGCGACTGGGTGCGCCGCGCGGCAAAGTCGCCGGGCAGGCCAACGCCGTCGTCGCTGACCTGCAGACACCAGCGACCGTCCGGCGTCGGTTGCAGGGTGACACGCACCACGCCACTGCGCCCCTGGGGAAATGCATGCTTCAAGCTGTTGGAGATCAGTTCGTTGACCAGTAAACCGGCGGGAGTGGCCTGGTCCAGGCTGACAGGCACCTGCACCATGTCCTGCTCCAGACGCACCGTGCCACTGTCGGCACTGGCGCGAAACGCCTGCTGACTGAGCTGTTTCAGGTAGGCACCCAAGTCCACCTGCGCAAAACTGTTCGCGCGGTACAGCGATTCGTGCAGCAGCGCCATCGACCGTATGCGCGCCTGCATCTCGCCCAGCACGATTTTGGTTTCGGCCTGCGTGCCGCGGGCGGCCTCCAGCCGCAGCAAACTGGTGATCACCTGGAGGTTGTTTTTGACCCGGTGGTGCACTTCTTTCAGCAGGGCGGTCTTATCCAGCAACGCCGTGTGCAGCTCGCTTTCCACCTGCTTGTGCCGGGTGATGTCAATCATGAGCCCACGCAGCCAGCGCGGCTGCCCGTTATCTGCCACCACCCGCACAATGTCCCGCAGCCACACCACACGCCCGCCGCTGGCCATAAAGCGGTATTCAAAGTCGTGGTCTTCCAGACGGCCGGTGCAGGAGGCGCAGTGCGCAATCGCCTGCTCCCGGTCTTCGGGGTGAATGTGGCTGGCCCAAAACCCACTCTGCAACCAGTCCTGGGCGGGGTAGCCCAGCATGCGCTCGGCGTTCTCGCTGACGGACTGAAAACCAAAGGTCTGCGCATCCGCCTCCCACACAATGCCGTCGGAGGACTCCACCAGGTCACGAAAGCGCTGCTCGCGGTCACGCAACACCTGCTCGCTGTGTAGGCGTTCGGTGATGTCGTACAGCAACACCAAATGGACCTCTTCAAAACCGGGGATCAAGGACGAGGCGCTCACCAGTGCAAACCGGTCGCTGCCATCTTTGCAGCGGATCTTGACCTCCAGCGGCACGAAGGCATTGCCCGTACGCTTGGACTCTTTGAATCTGGCAACCCAGGCGTCTTGCACCCCTTGGGCATACGTGGGATCCGGGTACGCCAGCGGCCACCAGTCGACGATGTTCGGGATGTCCTGTGCCGTATAGCCAAAGGTTTCCACGAAAGCCGGGTTCAGGTAGGTGACATTCAGGGCTTCATCGTTCAAGGCGGTGGGCACCGGGGAGGCGTCAAGCACCGCTTTGAACTTGATCTCACTCTTTTCCAGGTGCCTGGCCATTGCACGCTGGCGCAGCGCGGTTTGCACCCGCCAGGGCAGCAACTTCAGATAGCCGTGCGCGTCGTCTTTCAGCAAGTAATCATGCGCGCCCATTTCAAGCGCACGCACCGCCAGGTCTTCATCACCGGCACCCGTGACGAAGATGAACAGCTGACCGGCCAGGGCATCCATCAGCTCAAACGAGGTGCCATCGCCCAACTGGCAGTCGGCCAAAATGATGTCAAAGTGCTGCGCCGCGAGTGCCGTACGCGCTTGCGCCACCGAGCGTGCCACGCTCACCCGGTAAGGCGGCTGGCGGTGCTGCAAGGCCCGGATCAGGGCGAGTTCATCCACCAGATCGTCTTCGATGAGCAGCAACTCGATCGGTGTTGCGGTAAGGGTAGTAGGCAGGGTCATACAGGGGACGAAACGCTCGCTGTCCAGTAGTCACAAATCACGCGCATGGTTTGCACAAACTGGGGGTAGTCCACCGGCTTGACCATATAGCCCGCCACACAGTTGCCAAAAGAAGCGACACGGTCCGACTCCAACTGTGATGTCGTCAACACCACCACGGGAATGCTCTTCAGGGCCGGGTCTTTGTGCACCTCCACCAGAAACTCCACGCCGTTCATGCGCGGCATGTTCAGGTCCAGCAAAATCAGGCCCGGGCGCGCGCTGGCCGGGTCGCGCAAAAAGGCCAGTGCCTGTTCACCATCGCACACCAGGTCCAGCGGGTTGGGTGCGCCCAGCTCTTTGAGGGAGCGGCGTACGGTCATGACGTCCACGTCATCGTCTTCGACCAGCAAAATATGTTCATGGGCTTGCATGGGGTCAAGTTCCTTCCTGGGGGAGGGTGAAGTGAAAGGTCGTGCCCACCCCTGGGCAGGACTCCAGCCAGACGCTGCCCCCCTCGATTTCAACAATTCTCTTGACGAGTGCCAAACCGACGCCCGTTCCTTCAATCTTGTCGCGCGGGGCCAGTGTCTGGAACAGTTGAAACACTTTGCCAAAATACTTTTCATCAATGCCGATGCCGTTGTCAGTCACACTGAAATGCCAAAAAGCACCCTCTAAAACACAGTCCACGGTGATGCGGCTTTGGGGTTTATCCGCGAACTTGATGGCGTTGGACAACAGGTTTTGAAACACCTGCTGCGCCTTGAACGGCTCCATCCACAGGCGCGGCAGTGGCGTCGCAAGGGTGACGGTAATGTGGGGCGGTGCCGCCAGCAAGTCGATGGTGTTGCGCACCAGCGGGTCCAGCTCCACGGCCATGCGCTCCTCACGGCCCCGCCCGGCGCGGGAGTAGGCCAAAATACCGTCCACCAGGGCACCTAAGCGCTTGGCACGGCTGACAATCAAGCCCAGCTGGGTGCTGCCTTCGGCGCCCAGCTTGTCGGCGTAGTCGGCACTCAGCCAGTTGGCCAGCGAGCTGATGCCGCGCAGGGGCGCTTTGAGGTCGTGCGACACGATATAGGCAAAGTCATTGAGCTCGCGGTTGGCGCCTTGCAGCTCGGCCACCAGTTCCACGTTGTGCTCCTCCAGCAGCTTGCGCGCGGTGATCTCGGCCCGGATGGCGATGTACTGAAAGGGTTGGCCGTCATCGCCCAAAAACGGCACGATGGTGGTGTCCACCCAATAGATGCTGCCGTCTTTGGCGAGGTTTTTCAGCTCGCCCTTCCACACCTGCCCGCTGCGAATGGTGTCCCACAGCGACTGGATAAAGGCCTTCGGGTGGTGGCCGGAGTTGATGATGCGGTGGTCGCTGCCCAGCAGCTCGTCGCGCGACCACTTGGAGATGGCGCAGAACTTGTCGTTGACATAGGTGATGGTGCCACGGGCATCGGTAATGGCCACGATGGCGTGCGCGTCCAGTGCGGCCTTGAAGTCCTCCAACTCGCGGGGATGCCTCATGCATCCGCTCCTGATTTAATAGCTGACTGCGCTTGTCCTGCAGGGGCTACAGGCTGATTTATCGAAAATACCACGGTAAACGCCGCCCCCGGTCCGGGGCCGACCGCCAGCTTGCCGTTCAACTGCTGGGCCAAATCCGACACCAACTGCAGCCCCAGCGAGGTGGCGCGCCGGGCGTCAAAGTCGTGGGCCAAGCCCACGCCGTTGTCGCTCACGCTCAAGCTCCACTGACTGGCGTCCAACGGCACCAGGGCCACACGCACCTCCCCCGTGCGCCCCCCTGGGAAACCGTGCTTGAAGCAGTTGGAGACCAGCTCATTGACCAGCAAACCGCACGGGGTCGCCTGGTCCAGGCTGACCTGCACCGCGCCCACGTCCAGCACCAGCTGCACGCCTTCGTTTTGCTGGGCACTGGCGCGAAAGGCCTGCGTGCACAGCTGCGTCAAGTACGCGCCCAATTCCACCGACGCAAAGGTGCCAGTGCGGTACAGCGACTCGTGCAGTAAGGCCATGGAGCGGATGCGCCCCTGCATGTCGCCCAGACTTGCTTTGGTCTCCTCATGTGCACTGCGATTGGCCTCCAGGCGCAGCAGGCTTGTGATGACCTGGAGATTGTTCTTCACCCGATGGTGGACTTCGTTGAGCAGGCCCACTTTTTCGTCCAGGGCGTTTTGCAACGCGATGGCGTCCTGTTTCCGCTCGGTGATGTCACGCGACAAGACGATGCAGCGCGGGCCTTCGCCTGGTAGCTGCTCTTTGCGGGAGGCAGAAAGTTCAAACCAGCGAAGGCCTTGCGCCAACTGAATCTCGATCTGGCGGCCGCTGGACTTCCCGGTTTCCAGCGCTTCGTGCAGCGTGAGCAGTGTGGTTTTCGCAGCCTCGGGCGGCAATATTTCAACGATGGTTTTACTCTGCAGCTTGTCGGGAGGCGCCGCCAGCAGGTCAACCCTGGGGGAGTGGTAGTCGTAGTAACGGCCGTCCGCGTCCATCTCAAACATCAGATCGGGCAGAGCGTCCAACATGGATCGCAACTGGGTTTTGCTTTGGCGCAGCGCCTGCTCGACCACCTCGCGCTTGACCAAGTCGCGCACCAACAGGAACAACAACCACGCCACGCAAGCGCTGGCAGAAATCCAGATGGTCACCGACAGGGCGACCATGCGTCGCCAAGCCAAAAAGGTCACCTCGTGCGCCTTGCCCACCACCACCACGGCAGGGAAGTGCGCCAAGGTGCGGTAGGCATAGTCGCGCTCAACCTGGTCAAACGCAGAGGGCGCCTCAAACGTACCGGCAGGCTTGTTTTGCGGCAACAGGTCAAACACCGGCAGCTCGGGAAATGGCTTGCCCATCAGGGCGTCCACAAAAGGGCTTCGCATCAGCAGCACCGCATCACGGCCAAACAGACCCACTGACCCACCCGGCCCCAAGTCCAGCTCAGCCCACAGCTGCTCAAAATAGGTCGGACTGAGCGCGGCCACCACAATGCCGGCGAACGCGCCGTCGGCGCCATGAAGGGCCCGCGAGGCACTCATGACCCAAACGCCCTTGCGGTTTTTAACCGGCGCACCCAAAAAGAATCCGGTTGCGGGCTGCTGCAGGTGCGCCTGAAAATAGGCGCGATCGGACAGGTTCACACCCAGGTTGCCATTGTCCGAGTCGTACACGATGACGCCCTTGGTATCCATAACCCACAAGGCGCGCACAAAGGGAAGGTCTTTCACCTCCCCGCGCAGCATGGCTTGGGCGGACTCGGTGGTCAGCGCACTGGCTCGGTGCAGCTGCTCCAGCCGAACCGCTGCCAACTGCAGCCGCTGGTCCACGTTTTGCAAGGTGCGGTCGGTTTGTTCCTGCACGATGCGCGCCACGGCTGCGGTGCCCTGGTGGGCGGCCTCATGGGTGAGCTCGAACAAATGGTTCAGCGCCAGCGCCAGCAGCACACCGCTGCCGACCACGAGCCCGGCTGCGATCCAAAGCAGCTTGACGGCCACTTTTGGTAATTTTTTCATTGCAGAACTGCTCTTGTTTTAGTAGCTGCTTGCGCATACTCCATAAGGGTTAGCGACATATTTCACCCTCAAATCCCAATAAATTTTCCGCCGCCACGGGGCGACCAAAGAGGTAGCCCTGAAACGCATCACAGCCCAAGTCAGCCAAAAATTGGTGTTGTTCCGCAGTCTCCACACCCTCGGCAATCACCTTCAGACCCAGGCTGTGGCCCAGGGCCAAAATCGTGCGGGCAATGACCGCGTCACTCGGGTCAGTCAGCACATCGCGTACAAAGGACTGGTCAATTTTGAGCTGCGAGAGTGGCAGGCGCTTGAGGTAGCTTAAAGACGAATAGCCGGTGCCAAAGTCGTCCAGCGAGAATCTGACCCCGCGCTGCATGATGGCGTTCATCTTGACGATGATGGCGTCCACGTCGGCCACCAGCATGCTTTCGGTCAGCTCCAGTTTGAGCAGCTTGGGGTTGGCCCCGGTTTTCTCCAATGCGGTGCTGACATTGGCCACAAAGTTGGGCTGGGCAAACTGCGATGCGCTGACGTTGACCGCCACGGTCCAGTGCGCAGTGGCGGGGGCCAGGGCCCACTGCACCAGCTGCGCGCAGGCCGTCTCCAGCACCCATTGGCCCAGCGGCAAAATCAGCCCGGTTTCCTCTGCCAGCGGGATAAAGTGGGCAGGCGACACCATGCCACGCGCCATATGGTGCCAGCGCACCAGGGCTTCGGCACCGGTCGGACGACCATCCCCGTCCACCTGGATTTGGTAGTGCAGCACGAACTCGTGGTTTGCCACGCCCTTGCGCAGGTCTTTCTCCAGCGCCGTGTGGGCGGCCGCAGCCGCTTGCATGTCGGGGTCAAAAAAGCAAATGGTGTTGCGCCCGGCGGATTTGGCCTGGTACATGGCCACATCGGCCATCTTCATCAGGTCTTCCAGCGTCTGGTGCTCCCCCAGAAACTCGACAATCCCCACGCTGGGGGTAATGGCGTAGCTGTGGTTTTTAAGTTGGCAGGGGTGGCCCAAGGTCTCCAGAATTTTGATGGCGATGCACTCGCCTTGGGTCGCCGCCTCCAGCGCATGGGGGCTCAAGGCCTCCAGCAACACCACAAACTCGTCACCCCCGAGGCGGGCAACGCTATCGCCCTCCCGCACACAGGCGCGCAGCCGGGAGGCCACCTGCTGCAGCAACTCGTCCCCGACATCATGGCCCAGCGTGTCGTTCAACTGCTTGAAGTGGTCCAGGTCCAGAAACATCAGGGCGCCGTGCAGACCGGTGCGCGCAGAGGTGCGCATGGCTTGCTGCAGCCGGTCCATCAGCAAGCGGCGGTTGGGCAGACCGGTCAGGGCGTCGTGAAACGCCAGTCGGCGGATCTCTTCCAGGTCGCTGTGGTGCTCGGACTGGTCGCGCACCAAGCCAATAAAAGTCGTTTGCCCACCACGCGTAACGCCGGAGACCGACAGCATCATGGGAAACACGCTGCCATCCAGCCGGCGCCCCTGCACCTCGCGCGGCTTGCCCAACATGCGGGACTCCCCCGTTTTGCGGTAGTGCTGCAAATAATCGTCGTGGTGGCCGTGGTGCGGCTCGGGCATGAGCATGGCCACGTTGCAGCCCAGCACTTCGGCAGGGGTGTAGCCAAACAGGCGGCAGGCGGCGTTGTTGAACGACTCGATCACGCCAAGTTCGCTGATGGTGATGACGCCGTCCACCATGTTGTCCAAGATGGTCTGGTTGTGCAGCGCAGATTCGCGCAGCCGAGTTTCCGCCTGGTGTTTGTACAGTGCCATTTCGAGCACGGTTTTCAGCTCGCGCTCGGAAAAGGGCTTCAGGATGTAGCCATAGGGTTCCACCATCTTGGCGCGGGCCAGAATCTCATCCGCTGCAAACGCCGTCAAAAAGATGACGGGCACGCCAAACTGGTCGCGTATGGCCCGCGCAGCGCTCACGCCGTCCATGGCCCCGGCGAGCTGAATGTCCATCAGCACCATGTCGGGGCGCAACTGGCCTGCGAGCGTGATGGCGTCTTCACCCCGGGTGGTATGGCCCGCTACCCCGTAGCCCAACAGCTCCAACTGGAGCTGTACATCGCGCGCCACCACCATCTCATCTTCCACAATCAGAATCTGAACTGCTCCTGTTTTAGGAGCTGGTTGCGCATACGCCACGGGGCTTTCAGCACTATTTGACATATAAAACCGGGCTAGACCAACGGGTGCGCGGGCAATACGCTGCGGATGGTGGCCGCCAGTTCACGCGGAGCAAACTTGGACACATAGGCATCCGCGCCCACGCTTTTCACATGGTTCTCATTGGTGGTGCCCGTGAGCGATGAGTGAATGACCACCGGAATATGCTTAAAGCGGGGGTCATGCTTGATGAGCTTGGTCAGGGTGAAGCCATCCATCTCGGGCATTTCAAGGTCGGTGAGCACTACGGCAATGTTCTCGGAGGTGGTTTGCAGAAAGTCCCACGCCTCTTGGCCGGTTTTGGTCATGATGTAGGGCACGCCCATGGCCTTGAGACCCAACTCGATCACCGAGCGGGCAACCGCCGAGTCGTCCGCTGCCAGCAGCTTGCCGCCCTGCGGCAGCACCAGCACGGGGCCCACCACATCGCGGTTGATTTCCTCCACCGTAGTGGGAATGATCGACCGCAGGATTTGCTCCACATCCAGCACCTGGGCCAGGCGCGTGTCAGCCACGGCACCATCAATGCGGGCAATCCCGGTGATGAGGCCCCCAGCATGGCTTTGGTCGGCCGGCAGGACCTGACTCCAGTCCAACTGCACAATTTCGCGCACGTCTTCCACCGCAAAGGCCTGAATGGTGCGGCCAAACTCGGTCACCATCAAAATGTTCAGCCCCTTGGTGGCATTGCAGCCCATGGCAGCCGGCAGGTTGATGACCGGGATGATTTGCCCCCGAATATTCGCCACCCCCATAAGGTGGGCGTGGCTATTGGCCAGCTCGGTGATGGCGGGCATGACCAGGATTTCACGCACCTTGAACACGTTGATGCCAAACAGCTCACGCTGTCCGCTACCCGGCGCCTCGCCCAAGCGAAACAGCAGCATTTCAAACTTGTTGTTGCCGGCAAGCTTGGTGCGTTCTTCAAGGGTTTGGTGTGCAGTTGTCATGTGGCCAGGACCATGTCGTCAATATTGAGGGCGCGCTCGGGCTCCAGAATCACAATGAATTCGCCCTTGACCTTGCCCATGCCACGAATGAAGTCGCGCTGTATGGAGGTGCCAAACTGGGGCGGTAGTTCGATGTCTTTGGGGTGAATTTCTATCACTTCACTCACCGAATCCACCATCAGGCCCAGCTCGGTTCTTTCATCGTTCTGGATGGCGTCAAAGATCACCACACAGGTTTTTTGGCCCGCCACGGCAGGTGCACGGCCAAACCGCGACTGCAGGTCGATCACCGGCACCACCGCGCCGCGCAGGTTGATAACACCCCGCACACAGTCCGGCGTCATGGGCACCACGGTCATGGCGGCATGCTGGATGATTTCGCGCACCGCGCGAATGTCCATCGCAAACAACTCAGCACCCAGGTTGAAGGTCAGGTACTGCGCGGGGGTGCTTTCCTCGGTGGCCATGGCAACCGGGCTTAGTAAGGCTTGAAGTTGCCACCACCACCACGCACCGCAGCGGGCGTGAGTGATGTGCCCAGCCGGGGAGCTGCGCCGCCACGGCGTTCAACGGCCGACGGCGCATGGCGACTGAGCACCTTGGCTGCGCCGTCGCCGATGTTGAAGAAGGCGATGCTCTGTTGCAACTGCTCGGCCTGGCCGGACAGCTCTTCGCTGGTGGCCGCCAGCTCTTCCGACGCTGACGCGTTTTGCTGCGTGGCTTTGCTGAGTTGCCCCATCGCTCCGCCAATTTGGACCACCGATTCGCTTTGCTCGGCGCTGGCCGCCGCAATCTCCTGCACCAGCTCCGAGGTTTTTTGAATGCTGGGCACAATTTCGTCCAACAGCTTGCCCGCGCGCTCTGCGGTGTGCACGCTGTTGCCGGCCAGTTCTCCGATCTCTTTGGCGGCCTCCTGGCTGCGCTCCGCCAGCTTGCGCACCTCGGCTGCCACCACGGCAAACCCTTTGCCATGCTCACCGGCGCGAGCCGCTTCAATCGCCGCATTCAGAGCCAGCAGGTTGGTCTGGTAGGCAATGTCGTCCACGATGCCAATCTTGGCGGCGATTTGCTTCATGGCAACCACCGTCTGGCTGACTGCCCCACCACCGTCGGTGGCCTCTTTGCTGGCCTTGGTGGCCATGCCATCTGTCACCCGCGCGTTGTCACTGTTTTGGCTAATGCTGGATGACATGACATCAATGCTGGCGGTGGTCTCTTCCACGCTGGCCGCTTGCTCGCTGGCCGCTTGCGAGAGTGACTGCGCCGTGGCGCTCACCTGGTTGGCCGCGCCGGTCAGGGCATCGGCCGCTGCGCGCACTTCCCCCATCACGCGGGTCAGATTCTCGGCCGTGGAGTTGGCGCTGTCCTTGACCTTGCCAAACAAGCCTGAATAGTCCCGCTCGATCCGTTGGGTGAGATCGCCCTCGGCAAAGGCGGCCAGCACCTCCGCGACGTCGGTCAACCCTTGCTCACTGGTTTCAAGCAACTGGTTCATGCCGGTGGCCAAGTTGGCAAAGAAGCCGGTTTTCCCCTGAGTGGCCAAGCGCGAGCTGAAGTCACCCATTGCCGCGGCTTGCACAATGCCGGCCACTTCATTTTCCACCCCCACCTCGGCCGTGCGGTCGGACCACTCCACCACACTCCCGAGCCGGTTGCCCTGGGCGTCCACAACCGGGTTGGCGATCAGTCCGAAGTACAGGTTGCCGACCTGAATCTGCGTGCGGTAGGTGGTCTTGAGTGCCG
>CAJASG010000061.1 GCA_903944555.1 uncultured beta proteobacterium | reverse complement strand
TTACTCCAGCGACGGATTTTTGGACAGGAACATGGGGTTGAGCCACTCCTTCGGCACCACACGCTCCTTGCGGTTGAGGTAGCGCACGCGGGTTTCCTTGTGGTTGCTCAACTTGTCCAGCAGCACCATCTCGGTCACCATGCTGGGGGCGCCGGGCTTGTCCAGCACGAAGCGGGCCTGTTTGGCCAGCTTGTCGGACTGCACATACAGGTCGGCGCGGATCGGCTCATGCTTGGCCTTGCCAAGCCACAACTCAATGCGCTGGTAGGTCACGCCCTTGCGGCTTGCCGTCAGGCTCAGGTGCTGGCAGGTCTGGCTGGCGGCGCCTGCCGTCTCGTTGCTGCAGGGTTCTTCGCCCACCAGGGTGCCGCTGTAATCGTCGGCCCAGCTCATGGTGGCGACATCCCCGGTGGAGGCGTCACCCAGCAGCTTTTGCATCGGGGTGATGCGCATGGGGCGCTGGCTGGAGGGCATCAACAGCCAAAAGTCATCGCCCAGCATCAGCACCTTCTGGCCCTTTTCGGCCGGGCTTTGCATCAGCACCAGCGACTGGTGTTTGGCCTGCGCAAACACGGTGTAGCGGCGCTCCTTGTCAGGGGAGCCATCGGCATTGAGCACATTGATTTGCGTCTCCACCTGCAGGTTGTCCGCACTCATACGGTAGTGGTCGGCGGCCTTGAGCAATGCTGTGACGTCCTGGGCCTGGGCTTGCAGACCGGCCAGAGCCAGTGCCGCAAACACAATATGACGAGATGGGTATTTCATATGATTCCTTCTTGAGATCAGGTGTGTGCCAGGGCGTCGACCACTGGCATGTGCACGGTTTTGCGCGCCACCCAAGCGGAGGCCAGCATGGTCAGCGCCACCATGGTGACGAAGGTCAACAGGTACAGCGTCGGATCAATCGAAATATTGAGCGGATAGCCCACCGAGCGCCCCGGCGGTGGTGGCATCTGCACCGGCACCACATACAGCAGCAGGGACACGGCCAGCGACAACCCCGCACCCACCACGGCACCGGTGCCACCCAGCACCATGCCCTCCAGCGCCAGAGTGCGCATCAACTGCGAAGGCAAGGTGCCCATGGCGCGCAGGGTACCGATTTCCCGGGTGCGCTCGATGATGGCCATGGCCATGGCGTTGGTCACGACAAACACCACGATCACGCCAATGATGATGCCCAGTGCGCCAAAAATGCGGTTGTACAAATCACGCACCGACTGGTAGAAAAAGGCCTGGTCCCGCCAGGTTTGCACCGTGAGGCCAGGGTTGATGGAAGCCATACGCTGCTGCGCGCCTTCCGTCATCTCCATACGGTTCAAAAACACCCCCAGACTGGAGACGCGCTGGGTGACGAGCAGTTTTTGCGCGGTCACGATGTCGGTATAGACCAGTCGCTTATCCACATCGGGCACGCCAGTCGTGAAGATGCCTTTGACCTGCACATCCATCGCGTTGAGCGCGCCCTCGGTGGTGCTGGCCAACAGCGTCAGGCTGCTGCCCGGCTTGGCTTTTAAGCTGCGCGCCAGGGCTTCACCCAGCATCACTTCTGCCTGGGTGGAGCCAGACGCCAGCACGGCACCCTCGGTCACCGTCAGAAACGGGCCTTTCACACTGAACTCGGCGTCCGGGTCGATGCCGGTGGCAATCATCACGGTGGACTTGTCGCCATTGCTGATCAGCCCACTGAACTCCACCTTGGGCAGCACATTGCGCACCTGCGGGTCGGCCAGCAGTTGGGCTTGCAGCGCTGGGGCAGCGTCCAGCCCGTGTTGCAAGGGAGTGTCCTCGTCTTCGGTAAAGTGTTTGGGCTGGCCCAATATCAGGTGCCCGGTACCACGCGCTGCGGCCTGCGCCAAAGACTCGTAGGTGAACAGCGCAAAGCCCCCTGCCAGCAAAATGGCGGCCGTGCCCAGCGCGGCAATCGACACCGTGACCAGCGAACGCCTGCGGTTGCGCAAGGTGTTTTGCAGAGCAAATTTAAGCCACATAAAGTTCATTGCAGTCTCCCATCCAGCAGCGCCACGATGCGGTCGCAGCGCCGGGTTAATCGGCTGTCGTGGGTGGCGATGACGAAGGCGGCGCCCTCGGCATGGCCGCGCTCACGCATCAAATCCAGCACCTGGTCCGCAGTCACGGAATCCAGGCTGGCGGTGGGCTCATCGGCAATCACCAGCTTGGGCCGTTTGACCAGGGCGCGGGCAATCGCCACCCGCTGACGCTGCCCGCCCGACAGGGCATCGGGGCGGTGGTGCGCATGGTCTTGCAGGCCCACGGCCAACAGTTGTGCGGCCACCCGCTCGCGCCGTTCAGCCAGCGGCACCCCGGCGATGAACAGTGGGTAGTCCACGTTCTCGGCCACCGTCATCACCGGCACCAGGTTAAAGCTTTGGAACACAAAGCCCAGCGCGTCGCGGCGCAGCAAGGTACGCTGCACCTCATCGAGCCCAGCCACCGATCGCCCACCCAGCACGATGTCACCCGAATCCGGGGTATCGATCAACCCACACAGATTCAAAATAGTGCTCTTGCCACTGCCCGAGGGGCCGGTCAGTGCCAGCAACTCACCGCGCTGCACTGTCAAATCGACACCTTGCAAAGCGGGCACCACATGGGCACCCAGGCGGTAGGTCTTGTGGACCCCGCGTAGCTCGACGACTGCAGAGTGGACGTGGCTCATGGTGCTGTCGTCTTCAGTTGGGCGGCCCGCTGTTGCACTGCATTGCGGAACCCCTCGGGCGCTTGGACAAAGAGCGGGCTGGTCAACACATCGTCCAGCAGCTTGGCGCCACGGGCACTGCGGTTCATGAAGCCGGGTACGGCCAAAAAGGTGCTGGCAGCCACAAAGCGGGCTTCCAGAGCGCCGGGCGTGCCGTTTTGCACCACCGCGTTGTGCTCTGGTTTAAGCATGGCAAGCGCCTTGTCAATCTGGGCCATGCCGTCCTCGGAATAGGACATTTTTTTCCAGGGCAGCATAGTGGTGCGTGCCCGCATCGACAGTGCAGCACCAGCGTAGGCCATCAGCACCGGGTTAGCGGGCTCTGTGGCCAACAGGGCAGCAAAGGACTCGGCGGCCTTGTCAATGGCAGCACTGTCACCGCTTTGGGCTTGCGTGAACTGGACATAGGCGCTTTGGAACTGTGCCTCGGGCACCGCGTGCGCAGCGGTGCTGAACAGCACGGCTGATGCCACGGCCAACAGACCTGCCGACAATTTTGGGGAAAGGGATAAAAACATGGTGGGATCCTTCTGGTGGGTCAATCGATATGAACAGCCCCAAGCGTATTCAGACCCCGGTGCGGGCGCACCCCCCTTCCGACGAAACCGCACTTGGCAGGCGCGAAGTGCAAAAAACGGAGACTGGAATGCGATGGCATTGCGCAAGCCCGTGGCGCGCACTACGATAGAGCCGTACCCACACCGCACAAAGGTCTCACGATGTCCATCAGTTTCACCAGCGTTGCCAACCACCTGCCCGAAGCCAAAATGCGGCTTTACCCCACCAAGGTGATCAACATCATTGGCGGGCCGGGGTGCGACAAATCGCTGTACTCGGCGGCTATCATTTTGTTTTTGAACCTGCACCACAAGACGGTGGAGACCATCCCCGACTACGCCAAATCACTGGTGTGGCAAAGAAATTTTGAAGTGCTAAAAAACCAGTATTTCATCGCCCAGCGGCAATACGAAATGCTCAACCTGCTGGACGGACAGGTGCAGTACCTGATCACCGAGTGCTCGCTGCCCCAGGTGCTGTACTACAACGAAAACTATGCCGACAACATCTGCGACGTCGGCAAGACCCGGGCGCAAATTTTGGAGTGGTACGGTCAGCACAACAACGTCAATATATTTGTCGAACGTGGTGAAAAGAAGTACGTCCACACCGGCCGTTTTCAGGATGAGACACAGGCCCGCAACATTGACATGGGTCTGCGCGAGGTTCTGGAGCGCGAAGAACTGGCCTACACCGCGCTGCCCCCCGACGTCCAAGCCATCAACGAATTCGCCGCCACGCTGCTGGAATAGCTGCGCACTGCACACGTGCACAAATGAAATGTGGCACCAAAGCAGTACGCAATTGCATGAAAAATCCCGATTTCATGAGCAACTGTTTTCATGACCCATTAGATATTTGAATACTTGCAGACGCTAGGGATAAGCCTGATACCCACCACCACGGACTTGCGCTAACGTTCGCCGGTGGAGAATTAATTCACGTTTTATTAATATTGGAGTTCTTATGTTGATGAAGTTGAAAATCGTAGCGGCTGCGGCCATCGCCCTGTCTACCGGCATGGCATTTGCACAAAACGCGGTCGTTACCATCGCCCACGTCGGACCCACCAGCGGCGCGATTGCCCACCTGGGCAAAGACAACGAAAACGGCGCCAAGATGGCCGTTGAAGAACTCAATGCAGCCGGCGTCACCATCGGTGGCCAAAAGGTCACCATCAAGCTGATGACGGAAGACGACGCTGCCGATCCAAAACAAGGCACTGCAGTCGCCCAAAAGCTGGCTGACGCCAAAGTGGCTGGTGTTGTGGGTCACCTGAACTCCGGCACAACCATCCCCGCATCGCGCATTTACAGCGAAGCTGGCATTCCCCAAGTGTCCCCATCCGCGACCAACCCCAAGTACACACGCCAAGGCTTCAAAACAGCTTTCCGCCTGGTGGCTGATGACACCCAACTGGGTGGAACATTGGGCCGCTACGCTGTGAAAGAACTCAAAGGCAAAGCCATTGCCGTGATTGATGACCGTACTGCTTACGGCCAAGGCGTGGCACAGGAGTTCACCAAAGCGGTTGAAGCTGCTGGCGGCACCGTGGTGGCCAAAGAATTCACCACCGACAAAGCTACCGACTTCAACTCCATCCTGACCACCATCAAGGGCAAGAAAGCCGACATCGTGTTCTTCGGTGGTATGGACGCTGTTGCCGGCCCCATGCTGCGCCAGATGAAATCCCTGGGCATCAGTGCCAAGTTCATGGGCGGTGACGGCATCTGCTCTACTGAACTGGTCAAGCTCGGTGGTGACGCTATCGCTGACGGCCAAGTCTATTGCGCTGAAGCCGGTGGTGTCGAAGGTTCCGCCAAAGCGGGCATGGAGAAATTCAAGGCCGCGTTCAAAACCAAGTTTGGTGCTGAAGTGCAAGTTTACGCACCCTACGTGTATGACGGCGTGAAGATCATGGTGGCTGCCATGGTCAAGGCAGGTTCCTCTGACCCTGCCAAATACCTGCCCGTGTTGGCTGCCACCAACTACCAAGGCGTGACCGGCCCCATCGTGTTTGACGAAAAAGGCGACATCAAGAACGGCGCTTTGACCCTGAAGACCGTCAAGGGTGGCAAGCTGACCGACATCGCTGTGATTCGTTAATATTCACGAACCCATTGGCAACGCGGGTTGCCAACCCAAGGCGCACTTTCCACGGTGCGCCTTTTTTTATGCTCTCATTTATCGGGGCCGCAAGCCCTCTGGCACATAAGCACTCAGGCGGGCGTTGATAGCGCGTTCATTGCGCTGCCACAGCACGCCCAACCACACCACACCCAAGCCCAAAAGGGTCAGGGCAAACGGGAACATCAGGCTGTCCCGAAACACCCGGTGCGACAAGTAGCCAAGATACATGGCCACACCCAGCGCGCCAAACACGGTAAACACCCGCCGCCCAATGGCCGCCCCCAGCAGCACCAGCGCAATGTTGATCAGCGCGTAGACGAACTTGCCCAGTTCCGAATCCGAATCACGCAGGCTCAGTCCACACCAGAACATCAGGGTGCCAAACAGGTAGAGCCAAAACGCAAAATCCTGCCGCCACTCTGGCTCCAGGGCGCGGCGGCAACGCACATCCACCCACATGGCAATGAAGCAGGTGGCAATGCCAAACACCAGCGACACATCGCGCATGAACTTCCAGTCCCAGCCCGCGTTTTGCATCAGGCCATTGGTCAAGTCCATGCACAAGTACCAAATGGTGACCGCCACCGGCATCACCATAAACGGCAGGCGGTAGCGCCATAGCATCACCACGCCTGCAGCCAGCGTGGCGAACTCCAATGTCATCCAGCGCCAGTTAATTTGCGTGTGGTAGGCCGAGAAGCTGGTGGTACCCCCCGGTGGCCACAGCCCCAGCAGGCTTTGCACACACCACACGGCCAGCGGCACCAAGAACACCGCCAGGGTCGCCAAAATGCCTGCGGGCACGGGCAAGCTTCGACCCTTAAAGTGGTCCGCCACCTTGAGGCAGGCAAAACCATAGGCCAATGCAATTGCCAACAGGCCCCCGGCCCCCATGGCCTCAAAGCCGAGTGTCATGAACAAGGACATGGCCCCAATGGCCACCATGCCGCCAAAGTAATACAGCACATTCACAAAACCAAAACCCGGGCCCGTGTGCAATGCGGGCTGCAAGCCTGCAGGCACGGTGTCGGCCAGCGACGCGTCCAGGTCGGACCAACGGTCCCACAAAGCATCAGCTTGTTTGGGGGTAATCAGGCCGTCACGGGCGGCGTCCAGCATGTCGGCATGCCTGAGTACGATGCTGGGTAGGGTGCTATTGGTCATAGGCCGCATGGTAGCGCAGCACCTGGCTTGTGGGTATGCTCGCGGGCATGCGCTTGCAAACCCTTCTAAGCTGTTTACTCTTCGCACTGGTGCTATGCACCGGCGTGCCAGGCCTTGCCACCCCCCTGGCGGTGCGCTACCCGGCGCAGAGCACAGGCTACGAATACCCGGTCCACCTGCTGGACCTAGCGCTGCGCAAATCAGGCAACGATTACACCCTGCAGGCAGTCAATACCGCCATGCTGCAGGGCCGCGCCCTGAAACAGCTGGCAGCCGGTGCAGATATAGACGTCGCCTGGAGCATGACCTCCAATGCGCGCGAAGCCGAACTCACCCCCATCCGCATTCCCATCGACAAGGGCCTGCTGGGCTGGCGCATTTTTTTGATCAACAACAAAGACACGGCCCGTTTTGCCCAAGTCAAAACACTGGCCGACCTGCAACGCCTGGAGGCAGGCCAGGGCCACGACTGGCCTGACACCGAGATTTTGCGGGCCAACGGCCTCAAGGTGCAGGGCTACCCCGTGTTTGACAGCCTGTTCACCATGCTGCAGCACGGCCGGTTTGACTATTTCCCCCGCTCCATCATGGAAATATGGGGCGAACACAAGTCCCACCCGGGTATGAACCTGGTGGTGGAGCAGACCGTCATCCTGCACTACCCCACGGCCTACTACTTCTTTGTGAACAAGAACAACGCGCCTTTGGCCGCCGCCATCAAAAAGGGCCTGCTGCGGGCCATCAAGGACGGCAGTTTTGACACGTTATTCAACCAAACCTATGGCGATGTGGTCGAACGCACCCGCCTGCAATCGCGCAAACGGCTCCAGTTGACCAACCCCTTATTGCCCGCCAAGACGCCGCTGAACCAAAAAGAGCTGTGGCTTACTTTCTAGCGCAGCGCCAATGGGCCGTGGATGGCCAAGCATGCCGTCTAAAATCATCCGCATGAGCCACCCCACCCCCGCTAACCCCAATACCCCCGAAACCGTCAAGCCCAGCAACTTTTTGCGCCAGATTATCGAAGCCGATCTGGAAAAAGGCACCTACGCCACCCGCCGCTGGGCTGGTAGCCCCGGCGACGCCGCGCACCACGCCGCAGGGCAGCCCGACCCTGCCAAAATCCGCACCCGCTTTCCGCCCGAACCCAACGGCTACCTGCACGTAGGCCACGCCAAGAGCATTTG